>NZ_JBLTJC010000101.1:0-31237 GCF_048158785.1 Streptomyces colwelliae
GAACCGTGGGCGGGGTCGGTGTCACGGCCGAGGACTTCGGGGTGAAGGGGCCGCGCGGCTGGGCGTTCCGGGGGATCTCCCTGGCCGCCGGGCCCGGCTCGCTGATCGCCGTCGAGGGGCCGTCCGGGTCCGGGCGTACGAGCCTGCTGCTCGCGCTCGCCGGGCGGATGAAGGCGTCCGAAGGGACCGCCACCGTGGGCGAGTTGACGCTGCCGAAGCAGTCGGCGGCCGTGCGGCGGGTCAGCGCACTGGCCAATGTCGCCGGGGTCACCGACCTCGAACCGGCGCTGACGGTCGGGGAGCATCTGCGCGAACGGGCGCTGCTGCAACGGCGGTTCGGGGATTCCGTACGCGCGCTGCTGCGGCCGCGGTCCGAGCGGGCCGTCGAGGCGGGCCTGCGCGTCGAGCGGGCCCTGACCGCCGCCGGTCTCGACCTCGGGGCGCTGCCGAAGGGCTCGCGGACCGCCGTACGGGATCTGGAACGGCCGCAGGAGGTGCGGCTGTCCATCGCGCTGGCGCTGATCGGGCGGCCCGCGCTGCTCGGGGTGGACGACGTCGACCTCAAGCTCTCGGACGCCGAACGGGCGGAGATCTGGGACCTGTTGAGGTCGCTCGCCGAAGCCGGAACGACTGTCGTGGCGGTGTCCACCGAAGGAACGGAGAAGGCCGATGCACGCGCCCAGACTGGCCGCGCTTGAGCTCAGGCGCTTCCGCAGGGGGAAGCTGCCACGCGCCGCGCTCGTCGCCCTCCTGCTACTGCCGCTGCTCTATGGCGCCCTGTACCTGTGGTCGTTCTGGGATCCGTACGGCCGCCTGGACCGCATCCCCGTGGCGCTCGTCAACGACGACAAAGGGGCGAGCGCCGACGGGAAGAAGGTCACGGCGGGCGACGACATCACCGAGGGGCTGCGCGACAGGGGGACGTTCGACTGGCACGAGGTGAGTGCGGCCACCGCGCGGAAGGGCGTCGAGGACGGCACGTACTACTTGTCGCTGACCATGCCCGCCGACTTCAGTGAGCGCGTCACCTCCAGTGCGGGCGACTCTCCGGAGGCGGGCGCGCTCCAGGTGCGGACGAACGACGCGAACAACTACATCGTCGGGCAGATCTCCCGGACGGTGTTCAGCGAGGTGCGGTCGGCCGCGTCCACCAAGGCCTCGCGGACGTTCCTGGACCGGATCTTCGTGTCGTTCTCCGACGTCCACGGCCAGACCGTGAAGGCGGCCGACGGCGCCGACAAGCTGAAGGGCGGCATCGGTACGGCCGAGGAGGGCTCCAAGGATCTCGCCGACGGCCTGAAGGACGCCAAGAAGGGCAGCGGCAAGCTCTCCAAGGGCCTCAAGAAGCTCGACACGGGCGCGGGCGACCTGGAGGACGGCTCGCGGCAGGTCGCGGCGGGGACGCAGACCCTCGCCGACACGGTCAACGGGGTCGCCGACAAAGTGGGCCCCTTCCTTGAGGACAACGAGAAGACCATCGGGGACACGGCCCAGTTGGTCGCCGACTCGGCCAGGACCATCCGCGCCAACCTCGGCACCCTCGTGAAGACCGCTCCGGTCGCCGCCAAGGGCGCGCACGCGGCGTCGGACACCCTGGGCGAGGTCTACAGGGCGCGCTGCGAAACCGCCGTCCTGAAGGACGCCGCCTGTCCCGACCTGAAGAAGGCCGCCACGGCCGCCTCCGACGTCGCGAAGGTCGCCGACGACGTCAACACCCTGGTCGCCGATCAGAACGGTGACCTGAAGAAGCTCGACGCCGACCTCGGCACGCTCCAGACGCAGGCCCAGGCGCTCGCCGACCGCGCCCCGCACCTCTCCGAGGACCTCGACGACGCGGTGGCCAAGGTCAACAGGTTGAACGACGGTGCCTCGAAGGTCGCCGCGGGCGCCAAGACCCTGCACACCGGGCTCGGCACGGCGAAGACCGGCGCCGCCGACCTGGACACCGGTGTCGGCAAGCTCAGGACGGGTGCCGTGGACCTGAACGGCGGCCTGTACAAGCTCGTCGACGGCTCCGGGAAGCTCGCCGGCGGTCTGCACGACGGCGCGGCGCAGATCCCGGACTACGACAAGCAGGACCGCGACCAGCGCACCGGGGTCATGGCGGACCCGGTCCAACTGGCCACCCAGGACCTGCACAAGGCGCCCAACTACGGCACCGGATTCGCCCCGTACTTCATCCCGCTGTCCCTGTGGGTGGGCGCGATGGTGGCTTACATGTTGATCGCGCCCATGAACCGGCGCGCGCTCGCCGCCGGTGCCTCGGCCTGGCGGATCGCGCTCGTGGGCTGGCTGCCGGTGGTGGCGGTCGGGGTGCTCCAGACGGTGGCCCTGACGGCCGTACTGCACTGGGCGATCGGCCTGGAGATGGCGCGGGCGGCCGGCACGGTCGGCTTCCTGTTCCTGGTGACGGCGTGCTTCGCGGCCATCGTGCAGTGGCTGAACGCACGCTTCGGAGCGGCGGGCCGGATCCTCGTACTCGCCCTGCTGATGCTCCAGTTGACGTCGGCGGGCGGCACCTATCCCGTGCAGACCAGTCCCGGTTTCTTCAACGCGATCCACCCCTTCCTGCCGATGAGTTACGTCGTCGAGGCCCTACGGAGGCTCATCACGGGCGGTGGCCTGGGACCCGTGTGGCACGCGTGCGTGGTGCTCGTCGCCTTCACCGCGGGGGCGCTCGCGCTGACCGCGCTGTCGGCGCGCCGCCGCCAGGTGTGGACGCTCGACCGGCTGCACCCGGAGCTGAGCCTGTGACCCCGCCCAGGACCTCGACACCCGTGGCCGGCGCCGGAGCCGGGCCTGTGACAATCAGGCCCATGGAAAGCAGCAGCACCCCGTCGGGCGGCAGCACGCGCCGCGAGGCCACCCGGCAGAAGCTCTACGAGGCGGCCGTCACGCTCATCGCCGAACAGGGCTTCTCGGCCACCACGGTGGACGAGATCGCCGAGCGTGCCGGGGTCGCGAAGGGCACCGTCTACTACAACTTCGCCAGCAAGTCCGTCCTCTTCGAGGAGCTGCTGCGGCACGGGGTGGGCCTCCTCACCGCCTCGCTGCGGGAGGCGGCCGAGCAGACCGCGCGGGACGGCGGCAGCAAGGTGGACGCCCTGGACGCGATGATCCGCGCGGGCCTCGGCTTCATCGCCCGCTACCCGTCCTTCACCCAGCTCTACGTGGCCGAGCTGTGGCGCACCAACCGCGCCTGGCAGCCCACTCTCATGGTGGTGCGGCAGCAGGTGAACGCGGCCATCGAGGACGTGCTGCACGCGGGCGTGGCGGGTGGCGAGTTCAGCCCTGAGATCGATGTCCGGCTGACCGCGGCCGCGCTGGTCGGGATGGTCCTGGTGGCCGCGCTGGACTGGCAGTCGTTCCAGCCGGAGCGCTCCTTGGACGACGTCCACTCGGCGCTGTCCCGGCTGCTCCAGGGGCGGGTCAGCGGGGGTCGCTGACCCGACGCAAAAACAGAAGCGCCGGTCCGCTGTGGCCGCGTCCCCCGCGGGCCACCTCGAACCGGCGCTCCCTTGTGCTCCCCCGTACGTTCCCCCTGTTGGAACCCCCGTTGGTCAGTCCCAGGGTTCCCCCGTGCCTCGCTTCCGCCGAAAGTTCGGCGGAAGGAGCGGCCAAGGGCGCGGGCCCCGTTCCGCCGCCCCGTGTCGGCGGTACCGGAGCCGCGCCCCTTTCCGTGTCTCCACTCTCTCGTTCGCGCAGGTCGCGCCCCATCCGCGCGCGTACTCATCTCACTCCCTAGGTACGGATACTCAGCCGTACGCACTCAGGCCCAGGACGCCATGTTGCCGAGTGGTTACTATCGCCTCCGTGTCCGTACTCCCCCTGGTCTTCACCAGCGGCTGGGCCAGCGGCGTCAACGCGTACGCGGTGGTGCTGCTGCTCGGGATCTTCGGCGCGACCGGAGTGACCGACGCGGTCCCCGAGTCGCTGCAACGCCCTGAGGTCCTCATCGCAGCGGGCGTGCTGTTCCTGTGCGAGGCGGTCGCCGACAAGATCCCGTACGTCGACTCCGTCTGGGACTCCGTGCACACGGTGATCCGGCCGGCCGCCGGGGCGTGGGTCGGGGCGGTGCTCGCCGGGCACAGCGGTTCGATGAACGATGTGGTGGCGGGGCTGATCGGCGGTTCGTCGGCGCTGGCCAGCCATACCGTCAAGGCCGGGACGCGGATGGCGATCAACACCTCGCCGGAGCCGTTCAGCAACGTGATCATGAGCTTCGCGGAGGATCTCGGGGTCGGCGGGATCGTCTCGTTCGCGATGTTCCATCCCCAGGCGGCGGCGATCATCGCGGCCGTGCTGCTGGTGGCCGGACTCACGGTCCTGTTCTTCCTGATCTCCCGGATCCGGCGCTTCCTGCGCCGCAGAGCCCAGCGCCGGGAGGAGAGACGGCTCGCCGCGCAGGTGGGACACCCTCCCGGACGGCCACCGGACCAAGATCCCTGGTGACCGCCCGCGGCCGGGACTGTCAGTGGCGGCCGATAAAGTCGCGGGCATGGCACGGATTGCGGTGATCGGCGCCGGCATGGGCGCGATGGCGGCCGCTGCCCGGCTGGCCGTCGCGGGCCACCGGGTGGCGGTGTACGAGCGTACGGAGACGTACGGCGGTGCGGTGCGCCGCTTCGAGCGGGACGGGTTCTCCTTCGACACCGGCCCCGGTCTGCTGCCCGTGCCCGCGGTCTACCGCGACCTGTTCATCAAGACCGGCAAGGAGCCGCTGGAAGACCTGGTCGAGCTGGTCCAGGTCGACCCCTCGTCCCGGCACGTCTTCGCGGACGGCACGGAGGTGTCGCTGCCGAACGCCTCCCGCGCGGGCGTCGTCACGGCCCTGGACGAGGCCCTGGGCGGCGGCGCGGGCCAACGCTGGGGCGACTTCCTGATCCGGGCCCGCGAGGCCTGGGACCGCACCCGCAGGCCCCTCCTGGAGGAGCCCCTGTGGCCCAACTGGTCGGTGCTCGCCGACCAGGAGCCGTATCCGGCGGTCCCGCACAAGAAGCTGCTGCGTACGCGCCGGGCGAGCACCCTCGCCGAGATCGGCGCCTGGGAGCTGCGCGACGAGCGCCTGACCGCCCTCCTGGAGAGCCACGCGCTCGCGTACGGCCTCGACCCCCGGACGGCTCCGGCGAGCGCGGCCGTGCTGCCGTACATGGAGCACGCCTTCGGCACCTGGTATGTGCGGGGCGGCATACGGGAGTTGGCGCGCGCGGTGTACGAGCGGTGCCTGGCGAGGAGGGTCGAGTTCGTCTTCGGGGCCGAGGTCACCCGGGTGCTGGAGAAGGACGGGCGGGCTGCGGGAGTGGAGCTCGCCGACGGGACGGTGGCCGAAGCCGACCACGTCGTGGCGGACGTGGACCCGGCGCGGCTGCGGGCCCTGACGGAGCGTCCGCTGGACGAGGACGGCGATGTGCAGGCCGGCCCGGACTCACCCCGGCCGGTGCGGTGCACACTGCTGCTGGCCCTGCGCGGCCCGCGTGAGGTGGCGGCCGTTCACCGGACGGTGGTCCATGCCCCGGACCGCGAGGCCGAGTTGGACCTCCTGGCCTCCCCCGGCGGCGACGGGCCGCGCTGTCCCACGGTGACGGTGCTGCGCCCCGACGACCCCGCGCTCCGGCCGGACGGTGAGCACGAGTCCGCGGTGGTGTCCGCCGTGCTGCCGAGCGAGGCCGGCTGGGCGGACGAGGGCACGGTCCGGCGGTACACGGACTTCCTCCTGGAGGCCGCCGGGCGGGCCGTACCGGCGCTGCGGGACCGCCTGTTGTGGCACGAGGTGCGGACCCCGGAGCACACGGAGGGCGAGACGGGCGCGCGATTCGGCGCCGTGCCCGCGCCTTCGTTCGCCGCCGGGCGGGGCCGTTTCCTGCACCCGGCGAACACCACGCGCGTGCCCGGGCTCTACCGGGTCGGCGGCTGGTCCCACCCCGGCGGCGGACTTCCGCACGCCGGTATGTCGGGGGCGCTGGTCGCCGGACTGATCGTGGAGGGACCCCAGTTCAGAGGGTCCCAGTAGGCGGGTCTCAGTAGGAGGGTCCCCCGTAGGCGGCCTCAGTAGGCTTCAGAAACGGTACTGCTCGTCGTAGCCGGCGCCCGACTGCGGCTGCTGCTGCGGCTGTTGCTGACCGTCGCCCTGGTAGGGGTACTGCTGCTCCGGCGGCATTTCGCCGCCGTAGGTCTCGTCGTTGCGCTGCTGCGGGACCCACACCCCGCCGGCCGGGGTCTCGCCGCCGTAGCCGCCGTTGTTGCCGTACTGGTCCTGCGTGTAGCCCTGTTGGGGATACTGCTGCTGACCGTCGTAGCCCGTGTCGTAACCGGTGCCGCCGTAGGTCTGCGTGCCGATGTACGGGTCGGAGTAGGCCGCGTACTGCTGCTGGCCGGTCGTGTCGTAGCCGTACTGCTGCTGGTCGTAGCCCGCGTAGTTGTTGTCGTAGCCGTAGTTCTGGTCGGCCGCCGCGTAGGCCTGGTCCTGGGTCTGGCCCGCGGCCGCCGCGGCGTACGCCTGGTCCGTGCCCTCGTAGTTGGGGTCCGCGGCGTTGGCGTACGCGGCGGCGCTGTACACGCCGTAGGAGCCGGTGTCGTCCGGGAGGGGCTGCGGCTCGTAGACCGAGGTGGTCTCGGCGGCCGTGGGGGCGACGGGGCGGTTCGGGGTGAACACGTCGTCGCGGTCGTAGTCGTCGTCCTGGCCGTAGGCGGCCTTGTTCTGGCCGTACTCCTGGAAGCCGCTCTCCGCACCTTCGAGGCCGGAGGCGTCCAGATTCGGGTCCTGCTCGTCCGGCTCGCCGCGGCGGCGCTTGATGCCGCCCGCGCCCGGTCGGCCGGAGACCGCCCAGCCTGCTTCGAAGCCGCGGCGGAACGACAGCGTGACGTAGGTCTGGCCGACGGCGAAGGCGACCGCGCCCAGGCCGATGACGACGACGGAAGGAATCAGCACTCCGAGCACGACGCCCAGGAAGCCGACGAATGCGAGCAGCCGCCAGCGCAGGCGTGCCTTGTACTGCAGCAGCACCTCACCGAGCAACCACAGTGCGACGATGCCGAACGCGATGTAGAGGACCGTCCAGCCCATGTACGCCCCTCTCCCAGTGGCCGCTACGCAGTGTGTCCTATTCCGGAGCGACCGGTCTAGGCCCGCGGTGGGTGGTGCAGGCCCAAGTTCTCGTAGATTTCGAGTGACGCCGTGGAGCTGTTGAGCGTGATGAAGTGAAGTCCGGGGACTCCCTCGGCCAGCAGCCGGGCGCAGAACTCGGTGGCGAACTCGATTCCGATCGAGCGTACAGCGGCCGGATCGTCTTTGGCTGTGAGGATTCGCTCTTTCAGGGCGGCCGGGATGTCCGCGTTGCTGAGCTGCGGCAACCGCTCCAGCATCCGCACGCTGGTCACCGGCATGACCTCGGGGATGACCGGGGTCGCGCAGCCCGCCGCCTCGACGCGGTCGCGCAGCCGCAGATACGACTCGGGTTCGAAGAACATCTGGGTGATCGCGTAGTCGGCGCCGGCCCGGCACTTGTCGACGAAGTGCGCGACGTCCGTGTCCCAGTCCGGGGAGCGCGGGTGCATCTCCGGGAAGGCCGCGACGCCGACGCAGAAATCGCCCGACTCCTTGATGAGCCGCACCAGTTCGGCCGCGTACGTCAGCCCCTGCGGGTGGGCCACCCAGTCGGCCATGGGGTCGCCGGGCGGGTCGCCGCGCACGGCGAGGATGTTGCGGATCCCGGCGTCGGCGTACTGGCCGATGATGTTGCGCAGCTCGGCGACGGAGTGGTTGACCGCGGTGAGGTGGGCGACCGGGGTGAGCGTCGTGTCGACGACGATCTGCTCGGTCTCCCTGACGGTGCCCGCGCGGGTCGAGCCACCGGCGCCGTAGGTCACCGAGACGAAGTCCGGGGCGACCGCCTCGACCCGCCGCAACGCGCTCCACAGGCTCCGCTCGCCCTTGGGGGTCTTCGGCGCGGAGAACTCGAACGAGTACGTCGCTTTGCCGGTCGCGAGCATGTCGCGCACGGTGCGTGCGCGATCTGTCCTGGTCGATGCGGTCCCGAAAGCCATACCCGCAGGTTAGTCAGGGGGCGGCGGTCACCCAACCGGAAGTGGGAATTTGCCTGGTTTGTCGCCCTCTTGTCCACCCATCGGACAACAGCGCGACTTCTTGGACGCCGGTCAGGCGGCCTGCCGGATCCGCTTGGCGAACTCCGCCGCCGCCGCGCCCGGGTCGTCGGCCTCCGTGATGGCCCGTACGACGACGACGCGACGGGCGCCCGCTTCGAGGACCTCGTCGAGGTTGCCGAGGTCGATGCCGCCGATGGCGAACCAGGGGCGGTCGGTGCCCAGGGCGGCCGTGTACCGGACCAGGTCGAGGCCGGGGGCGTGGCGGCCGGGCTTGGTGGGGGTGGGCCAGCACGGGCCCGTGCAGAAGTAGTCCACGCCCTCCTGGACGGCGGCCGCGGCCGCTTCGGACTCGGCGTGCGTGGAGCGGCCTATCAGGACGTCCTCGCCGAGGATCGCGCGGGCCGCGGGGACCGGGAGGTCGCCCTGGCCCAGGTGCAGTACGTCGGCGCCGGCGGCGTGGGCGACGTCCGCGCGGTCGTTGACCGCGAGGAGCCTGCCGTGCCGGGCGCAGGCGTCGGCGAACACCTGGAGGTGCTCCAGCTCCTCGGCGGCCTCCATGCCTTTGTCGCGCAGCTGCACGATGTCGACCCCGCCGGCCAGGACCGTGTCCAGGAACTCCGCCAGGTCGCCCTGGCGCCGGCGGGCGTCCGTGCAGAGGTAGACCCGGGCGTCGGCGAGTTCCGCGCGGGCGGCGGCTGCGGCGGTGTCGGGCATGCGTGTGTCCCCCGTTGTCCTGCTTGTCGTGTGGTGGTGTCGCGCACGGGCCGCGGGCAGGGCCTTCCCAGGCAGGCCCTCGCGTCGCCGCGGCCCGTGCACCGGTCGGTCGTGCGGGTCAGACGGCGAGCGCCTGGGCGCGGCGCTTCACCTCCGTGCCGCGATTCTCACTCAGCGCCTGCGCGGGGGTGCCGGGCAGGCTCGGGTCGGGGGTGAAGAGCCATTCGAGCATCTCTTCGTCGGAGAAGCCGTCGTCCCGCAGGAGCGTCAGGGTCCCCGTGAGGCCCTTGACGACCTTCTGCTCGGCCCCGTCGATGAAGGCGGCGGGGACGTGCAGCGCGCGGTTCTCACCACGGCGTACGGCGATGACTTGGCCGTCCTTGACCAGCTGCCGCACGCGTGTCACCTCGACATCGAGCAACTCTGCGATGTCGGGCAGCGTGAGCCAGGCGGGGACGAGAGCATCGATCTTTGCGTCAATCTCGGTCACGTAAACAGCGTGCCATCCCGGACTGACAGTCGGAAGTCGGGCCGGTCCGACCCGGGGGGACGAACTAGGCGATAGCCGCCTTCATCGGCAGAGAAGCATCGGCCAGCAGCGCGGGATCCACCGGCGTGGCCGACTCGATCAGCCGGCGGCCCTGGGCCAGGTCACGGGGGCGGCCGACCGCCAGGAGGGCCACCAGACGGTCCCCGCGCAGCCAGCAGACGCTCCACGCCGGGGTGGCCGGGTCGCCGCGCCACAGGGTGGTGTCGGCGGACGCGTGGTGGCCGGCGTACTGGACGAAGCGGCCGAACTGCTCCGACCAGAAGTACGGCACCGGGTCGTAGACCGCCGGGGTCTCCCCCACGATGTTCGCGGCGACCGTGCGCGGCCCCTGGAGGGCGTTGTCCCAGTGGTGGACGAGAAGTCGCTCGCCGTACCTTCCCGAAGGGAAGGAGGCGCAGTCGCCGACCGCGTACACGTCCGGCACCGAGGTGCGCAGCCCGTCGTCGGCGAGGACCTCGCGGTGCGCGCCCAGTTCGATGCCGGAGCCCGTGAGCCAGGCGGTGGCGGGGCGGGCGCCGATGCCGACCACGACGGCGCCCGCGGGCAGCCGTGTGCCGTCGTCGAGGACCACCTCGCCGGGTTCGACGTGCGCCACGCGTGCGTGCGTCCGCAGGGAGGCTCCGGCGGTGGCGTACCAGGCGGCCATCGGCGCGGCCACCTCGGCGGGCAGCGCCCCCGCGAGCGGCCGGTCCGCGGCTTCCACGACGGTCACCGCGCAGCCCGCCTCGCGCGCGGCCGTGGCGAACTCCGCGCCGATCCAGCCCGCGCCGACCACCACGATGTCGTGCTGCCGCGCGAGCACCGGCCGCAGCCGCTCGGCGTCGTCCAGGGTGCGCAGCAGATGGACACCGGGGATGCCGTCGGCGCCCGGCAGCCGGATCGGTTCGGCACCGGTGGCGAGGACGAGGACGTCGTAGGGCACCGGGCCCTCGGCGGTGTCCAGTTCGTGGTCGGCGGGGCGCAGGCCCACCACCTCGCGCCCCAGCTGCACTTCGATGCCGAGCGCCTCGAAGTCGACGTCGAAGGCGGAGCCCTCGGCCTTGCCGAGCAGGACGGCCTTGGACAGCGGGGGCCGGTCGTACGGCTGATGGGGTTCCGCGCCGATCAGCGTGACGGTGCCGGTGAAGCCCTGGTCCCGCAGCGCGACCGCGGTCTGCACCCCGGCCATGCCCGCGCCGACGACGACCACGCGCCGCCCTGCCGCCGTGCCCTGTTCCCGCGTCTGCTCCCGCGTCTGCTCGCTCACTCGATCACCATAGACACCTGACGATTTGTCAGTCAGCGGGCGCGTCAGGTGACCTGTTCCACAGTGCTGGTCCCGTGTCCCGCCTGGGACTCCCACTCCCAGGTCTCGTCGAGGCGAACGCGGCCGTCGGGCAGCTCGACCACATCGGACACGCAGTGCCCGGAGGACGTCGTCCCGTCCGTCTTCAGCTGTACGTACCGGAAGTCGAGCCGGTCCCCCGCGCGCGTGCCGACGAGATGCCCCCGTACGACGTCGCCGCCCGCGTACTCGGCCCAGATCTCGCCGTCCTTCTCGTGGTACGCGAACCGGGTGCGGGTCCCGACCTGACCTGGGGCCTGGTCCGCGACGGGGGCGAGGACGAGACCGTCGAGCGAGCGGGCCATGGACAGCGGCTCCCTTACTGGCACACAGGGCACGGGCTAGGGTGGCCAAGGTAAAGCACTCGCGGGAGTCCGGACGCACCGGGCTGAGAGGGAGGCTGGCGGCCTCCGACCGTACGAACCTGATCCGGGTCATGCCGGCGAAGGGAGGGGCTGGACGCCCATGCCTGCACGTACGTCAGACGTCCTCGTCGTCGGGGGCGGGATCATCGGCCTGGTCACGGCCTGGCGCGCGGCCCAACGCGGCTTCGCCACGGCCGTGGTGGACCCCGAGCCGGGCGGCGGGGCCGCCCAGGTGGCCGCCGGGATGCTGGCCGCCGTCACCGAACTCCACTACGGCGAACAGACCCTGCTCGCCCTCAACCTCGCCTCGGCGCACCGCTACCCGGACTTCGCGGCCGAACTGACCGACCTCACCGGCCTCGGCCTCGGCTACCGGCGCTGCGGCACGCTCGCCGTCGCCCTGGACGCCGACGACCGCGCCCATCTGCGCGAACTGCACGCCCTGCAAAGCCAGTCGGGCCTGGACTCCGAGTGGCTGTCGGGGCGCGAGTGCCGGCGCCTGGAGCCGATGCTCGCGCCGGGTGTGCGCGGGGGGCTCAGGGTCGACGGGGACCACCAGGTCGACCCGCGGCGGCTGGCGCACGCGCTGGTGGCCGCCTGCGAGCGCGCCGGGGTCGTCCTCCACCGGACGTGGGCCGAGCGGCTCACGGTCGAGCGGGAGCGCGCCACGGGGGTCGTCACGCGCGAGGGCGAGGTGCTGGGCGCGGGCCAGGTGGTACTCGCGGGCGGCAGCCTCAGCGGGCGGCTGAAGGGCGTCCCGGGCGACGTCCTGCCGCCCGTACGGCCCGTGAAGGGCCAGGTGCTGCGGCTGACCGTGCCGGAGCGCCACGCGCCGTTCCTGAACCGCACCGTGCGGGCCGTGGTGCGCGGCAGCCAGGTGTACCTGGTGCCGCGCGAGAACGGCGAGCTGGTCGTCGGCGCGACCAGCGAGGAACTGGGCTGGGACACGACCGTGACGGCCGGCGGCGTCTACGAACTGCTGCGCGACGCCCACGAGTTGGTCCCCGGGATCACCGAACTGCCGCTCACCGAGACCCGGGCCGGACTGCGCCCAGGTTCCCCCGACAACGCGCCGCTGCTCGGCCCGACCGCGCTGCCGGGCCTGCTGCTGGCCACCGGGCACTACCGCAACGGCGTACTGCTCACCCCCGTCACCGGCGACGCCCTGGCGCACGCGCTCAGTACCGGTGAACTCCCGGACGAGGCACGCCCGTTCACCCCGAAGCGGTTCGCCCGCACGGAACTCGTGGAGCAGCCCGCATGAACATCTCCGTCAACGGCGAGCACCAGGAGATCGCTCCCGGCACGCCCCTCGACGTGCTCGTACGGTCCCTTACCCCGGCCCCCTCCGGTGTGGCCGCCGCCCTCAACGAAACCGTCGTCCCGCGCGCGGAGTGGCCGTCGACGTCCCTCTCCGAGGGAGACCGCGTCGAGGTCCTCACCGCCGTCCAAGGAGGCTGACCCATGGCCGACGACCCCTTCGTCCTCGCTGGTACGTCCTTCACGTCCCGGCTGATCATGGGCACCGGAGGCGCGCCCAGCCTCGACGTCCTGGAGCGCGCACTGGTGGCCTCCGGCACGGAGCTCACGACGGTCGCGATGCGGCGCGTCAACGCCTCCGTGCACGGCTCGGTGCTGTCCGTGCTGGAGCGGCTCGGCATCCGGGTGCTGCCCAACACCGCGGGCTGCTTCACGGCGGGCGAGGCGGTGCTGACGGCACGGCTGGCGCGCGAGGCCCTGGGGACCGCGCTGATCAAACTCGAAGTGATCGCGGACGAGCGCACGTTGCTGCCGGACCCGATCGAACTCCTCGACGCCGCCGAGACGTTGGTCGACGACGGCTTCACCGTGCTGCCGTACACGAACGACGATCCCGTGCTGGCGCGGAAGCTGGAGGACGTCGGGTGTGCGGCGATCATGCCGCTGGGCTCGCCGATCGGTTCTGGGCTCGGTATCCGCAACCCGCACAACTTCCAGTTGATCACCGAGCACGCGCGTGTGCCGGTGATTCTGGACGCGGGGGCGGGTACGGCGTCCGACGCGGCGTTCGCGATGGAGCTGGGGTGTGCCGGTGTGATGCTCGCCTCAGCGGTGACGCGGGCGCGGGAGCCGGTTCTGATGGCGTCGGCGATGCGGGGCGCGGTGGAGGCGGGGCGGTCGGCGTTCCGGGCGGGGCGTATCCCCCGCAGGTACTTCGCCGAGGCGTCCTCCCCGACAACCGGCGTGGCCTGCCTGGACCCGGAACGCCCCGCTTTCTGAATCTCCGCCCCCGCACCACCCGCCGAGACGCACAGCCCGGCCTCAGACACCCGCCCCACCATGAGGTATCCGTCACAGGTCGGCTTCAGTACCGCCCCGAAACTGGCCGAAAACGCCGTGCTGTCAGCGTCGGCTCGTACACTCACCTGCGTGGATACGACCCTTCATGACCCTCTCGTCGGGCAGTTGCTCGACGGCCGCTATCGCGTCGACGCGCGGATCGCCGTCGGCGGGATGGCCACGGTCTACCGGGCCGTGGACACCCGCCTGGACCGGGTTCTCGCGCTCAAGGTGATGCATCCGACTCTGGCGGCCGACGCCCACTTCGTGGACCGGTTCATCCGCGAGGCGAAGTCCGTGGCGCGGCTGGCGCATCCGAACGTGGTGCAGGTCTTCGACCAGGGCGCCGACCGGTCGTACGTCTATCTGGCGATGGAGTACGTCGCCGGCTGCACCCTGCGGGACGTGCTGCGCGAGCGCGGGGCGCTCCAGCCGCGGGCCGCCCTCGACATCCTGGAGCCGGTGCTGGCCGCGCTGGGTGCCGCGCACCGGGCCGGGTTCGTGCACCGGGACATGAAGCCGGAGAACGTGCTCATAGGGGACGACGGCCGGGTCAAGGTCGCCGACTTCGGGCTGGTCCGCTCCGTGGACACGGTCACCAGCACCACCGGGTCCGTGCTCGGCACGGTGTCGTATCTCGCGCCGGAGCAGATCGAGGGCACCACCGCCGACCCCCGGGTCGACGTGTACGCGTGCGGTGTCGTCCTGTACGAGATGCTCACCGGCCAGAAGCCGCACGACGGGGACTCCGCCGCGATCGTGCTCTACAAGCACCTGCACGAGGACGTCCCGCCGCCCTCGGCGCTCGTGCCGGGCCTTGCGTACGAGCTGGACGAGCTGGTCGCCACGGCCACCGCGCGCACCCCGGACCTGCGGCCGTACGACGCGGTCGCGCTGTTCGGTATGGTCCGCGAGGCGCGGTCGGGGCTGAGCGACGGGCAGCTGGACGCGGTACCGCCGCAGGCGCTGGCCTCGGAGCATCCCAACGCCGAGAACCGTACGAGTGTGATCCCGCGCTCGCTGACCGTGCCGCGTCCGCTGCCGGTCAACGAGGACGACGGGCCCGGTGACCCGTTCGACCGGACCAGCCGGTTCGAGAGCGGCCCGCCGTTGCCGCCCCGGCGGCGCGAGGCGCGGCGGCCCCGGCGCGGGCTGCTGGCGATCGTCGCCGCCCTGCTGCTGATCGTCGGGGTCGGGGCGGGGGTCTGGTACATCAACTCCGGCCAGTTCACCAAGGTCCCGCCGCTGCTGGCGAAGACCGAGGCGCAGGCGAGGGAGCGGCTGAAGGACGCCGGTCTCGACGTCAAGAAGGTCGACCACGCGTACAGCGACACCGTGAAGCGCGGCACCGTCATCAGCACCGATCCGGTGTCCGGCGCCCGCATCCGGGACAACGACTCGGTGGCCCTGACCATCTCGGACGGCCCGGAGACGGTGAACGTCCCCGACCTGACGGGCACCCGCCTGGCCAGGGCCCAGACCCTGCTGAAGCAGGACGGGCTGGCGGCCGGCATGGTCACCAGGGAGTTCAGCGACGACGTCGCCAAGGGCCTCGTGATCAGCACCGACCCGGAGGCGGGCACGAAGCGCCACGCGGGCTCGGCGATAGCCCTGACCGTCAGCAAGGGCAGCGCGGTCGACGTGCCCGACGTCACCGGTGAGGACCTGGACGACGCGAAGTCCGACCTCCAGGAGGCCGGTCTCAAGGTGACGGTTTCGGCCACCGAGGTCACCTCGGAGTACGACGCGGGCCAGGTCGCCCAGCAGACCCCGGCCGGCGACAGCCAGGCCGCCGAGGGCGACACGGTGACGCTGACGCTGTCCAAGGGCCCGGAGATGGTCGAGGTCCCGAGCGTGGTCGGCGCGAGCGTCGACGCCGCGACGAAGCTCCTCGAACAGTCCGGCTTCAAGGTCAAGGAGGACCGGGGCATCCTGGGCCTGTTCGGCGACACCGTGAAGAGCCAGTCCGTGGACGCGGGCGAACAGGCCGCCAAGGGGTCGACGATCACGATCACCATCCGGTGACGGGGGCGGCACGCGCGCGTGACACTCTGGACGGGTGAGCAGCGAGTCCCCTTCCAGCGCCCCCGAGTTCCCTTTCAGCGCCCCCGAGTTCCCTTCCCGCAACCCGGTCGGCGGCCATGTCCCGGTCGCCGGCGGCCTCCACTCCGTGGGCCTGTCCTACGCCCGTGAGCTGGCCGCCGAGACCGTGCAGGTCTTCGTCGCCAACCCGCGCGGCTGGGCCACCCCGGTCGGGAACCCGCGCCAGGACGAGGAGTTCCGCGCGGCCTGCGAGGCCGGGTCGATCCCGGCGTACGTGCACGCCCCGTACCTGATCAACTTCGGCTCGCACACCGAGGCCACCGTGGAGAAGTCCGTCGATTCGCTACGGCACTCGCTGCGGCGCGGGCGGGAGATCGGCGCGCTCGGTGTCGTCGTGCACACCGGGAGCGCGACGGGCGGGCGGGAGCGGTCGGTGGCGCTGGCCCAGGTGCGGGAGCATCTGCTGCCGCTGCTGGACGAGTTGACCCACGACGACGACCCGTTCCTGCTGCTGGAGTCGACGGCCGGTCAGGGCTCCTCGCTCTGTTCGCGGACCTGGGACTTCGGGCCGTACTTCGAGGCGCTGGACGCCCATCCGAAGCTGGGCGTGTGCCTGGACACGTGCCACATCTTCGCCGCCGGGCACGACCTGACCGGCCCGAGCGGGATGCACCAGACCCTCGACCTGCTGGTGGACACGGTCGGCGAGGGACGGCTGAAACTGATCCACGCCAACGACTCCAAGGACGTCGTCGGCGCCCACAAGGACCGGCACGAGAACATCGGCTCCGGCCACATCGGCGAGGACCCGTTCCGCGCCCTGATGACCCACCCGGCGACCGCGGGCGTACCGCTGATCATCGAGACGCCCGGCGGCAAGGAGGGGCACGCGGCGGACGTGGAGCGGCTGAAGAAGCTCAGGGACTCGTAGCCCGAAGGGGCTTACAGTTCCGGGCCCTCGCCGGGCCCCTCCTGGTACGAGTACCGCTGTTCCTTCCAGGGGTCACCGACGTTGTGGTACCCGCGTTCCTCCCAGAACCCCCGCCGGTCCGCCGTCATGTACTCGACGCCCCGGACCCACTTCGGGCCCTTCCAGGCGTACAGGTGGGGGACGACCAGGCGGAGCGGGAAGCCGTGTTCCGCGGTGAGGAGTTCGCCGTCCTTGTGGGTGGCGAAGATGGTGCCGTCGGCGGCGAAGTCGGCGAGCCGGAGGTTGGCGCTGAAGCCGTACTCCGCCCAGACCATGACGTGGGTGACGGCCGGTGCCGGCGGGGCGGTCTCCAGGATCGTGCGGGCGGGGATGCCGCCCCATTCGGCGCCGAGCATGCTGAACTTCGTGACGCAGTGCAGATCGGCCACTACGGAGTCGTAGGGCAGAGCCGTGAACTCGTCGTGGTTCCAGCAGTGCTTGTCGCCGTCGGCGGTCGCGCCGAAGACCCTGAACTCCCAGCGCTCGGGGCGGAACTTGGGCACCGGCCCGTAGTGCGTGACCGGCCAGCCGCGCTGGAGCCGCTGGCCCGGTGGAAGCTCGGACTGCTCGACCCCTCTCTGACCCATGGCTCCATCCTGACAGACCGGGGGTGGTGCACATGACCGGCTCTGCGCCGATTCGGGCAACTCCTACTAAGCATGCACTTACTGGACGACGTCTTCGCGCCGGTGCAATCATGCGGCGCAACCCGCCAGTTCCCCCGTTTTGGAAGGAGCCTCTGCGATGCAGGGCGACCCCGAGGTCCTCGAGTTCCTGAACGAGCAGCTCACCGGTGAGCTGACCGCGATCAACCAGTACTGGCTGCACTACCGCATCCAGGACAACAACGGCTGGACCAAGCTCGCCAAGTACACGCGTGAAGAGTCCATCGATGAGATGAAGCACGCGGACAAGATCACCGAGCGCATCCTGATGCTCGACGGTCTGCCGAACTACCAGCGGCTGTTCCACGTCCGGGTCGGCCAGACGGTCACCGAGATGTTCCAGGCGGACCGGCAGGTGGAGGTGGAGGCGATCGACCGCCTCAAGCGCGGGATCGAGGTGATGCGCACGAAGGGCGACGTCACGTCGGCCAACATCTTCGAGGACATCCTCGAGGACGAGGAGCACCACATCGACTACCTCGACACGCAGCTCCAGCTGATCGAGCAGCTCGGCGAGGCGCTCTACATCGCGCAGCAGATCGAGCAGCCCAGCTAGTACCTGTCCGCTGAAGCTGTCGGGCTCTAGGCCGCGTCTTCCAGATCGGCCATTCCCGCCACTCCGGCCAGCTCGGTGAGTATCGACTCGCCCTGGTCGGCCGCCTCGCGGCGCGGGCAGGCGCCCCGGCCCAGCAGGGCCTGGATACGGCGTACGCACGACCCGCAGTCGGTGCCCGCCTTGCAGGCCGACGCTATCTGCCGGGGGGTGCAGGCACCGCCCTCCGCGTGCTTCGCGACCTGCGCCTCGGTCACGCCGAAGCAGTTGCAGACATACACGCGGGTCACCTCCCGGGCGGGATCGAAGGTCGTCGTGCCATCCCGATAGTCGGTGAGGCTAACCTAACCTTACCCGCCGCGCAGGAGCTGTAAAAGTGCTGTGGGGCGGGGATCGTATGTGATCCCCGCCCCACGGCACACTGCTGTAACAGGTGAAACGGTTACTGGTCCCTGTACATCTCGGCGACGAGGAAGGCCAGGTCAAGCGACTGGCTGCGGTTGAGGCGCGGGTCGCAGGCCGTCTCGTAGCGCTGGTGCAGGTCGTCGACGAAGATCTCGTCGCCGCCGCCCACGCACTCGGTGACATCGTCGCCGGTGAGCTCGACGTGGATGCCGCCCGGGTGGGTGCCGAGGCCCTTGTGGACCTCGAAGAAGCCCTTCACCTCGTCGAGCACGTCGTCGAAGCGGCGGGTCTTGTGGCCGGAGGCCGCCTCGTACGTGTTGCCGTGCATCGGGTCGGTGATCCACGCCACGGTCGCGCCGGACGCGGTGACCTTCTCGACCAGCTCGGGCAGCTTGTCGCGGACCTTGTCCGCGCCCATCCGCACGATGAAGGTGAGCCGGCCGGGCTCGCGGTCCGGGTCGAGGCGCTCGATGTACTGGAGCGCGTCCTCGGCCGTCGTCGTCGGGCCGAGCTTGATACCGATCGGGTTGCGGATCTGGGAGGCGAACTCGATGTGCGCGCCGTCCAGTTGGCGGGTGCGCTCGCCGATCCACACCATGTGCGCGGAGACGTCGTAGAGCCTGCCGGTGCGGGAGTCGACCCGGGTCAGGGCCGACTCGTAGTCCAGCAGCAGCGCCTCGTGCGAGGAGTAGAACTCGACGGTCTTGAACTCCTCCGGGTCCGTCCCGCAGGCCCGCATGAAGTTCAGCGCGCTGTCGATCTCGCGCGCGAGCTGCTCGTAGCGCTGGCCGGACGGGGACGACTTCACGAAGTCCTGGTTCCAGGCGTGCACCTGGCGCAGGTCGGCGTAACCGCCGGTGGTGAAGGCGCGGACCAGGTTGAGCGTGGAGGCGGACGCGTTGTACATCCGCTTCAGGCGCTCGGGGTCCGGGATGCGGGACTTCTCGTCGAAGGCGAAGCCGTTGACCGAGTCGCCGCGGTAGGTCGGCAGCGTCACGCCGTCACGGGTCTCGGTGCCCTTCGAGCGCGGCTTGGAGTACTGGCCGGCGATGCGGCCGACCTTCACGACCGGCACGGAGGCGGCGTACGTGAGGACGGCGCCCATCTGGAGCAGGGTCTTCAGCTTGTTGCGGATGTGGTCGGCGGACACCGCGTCGAAGGCCTCGGCGCAGTCGCCGCCCTGGAGGAGGAACGCCTCTCCCTTGGCGACGGCCGCCAACCGGGCGCGCAGCTGGTCGCACTCGCCCGCGAAGACGAGCGGCGGATACGACTCGAGGTCCGCGATCACTGCGCGCAGAGCCTCGGTGTCGGGGTACTCGGGCTGCTGCGCCGCGGGCAGGTCTCGCCAGGTGTTGCCAGCGCTGGCGCTGGTCTTAGCGTTCACGGTCACGCCCTCAACATTACGGGGTCGTGTCGAGTCGTTTTCGCGCGGCTCGACAGGTGAGACGCTCCGATGCTCACCTGTGCGTGGGGTAGGGTGCGCGTCATGTTCGCGCATTCGACCCAGAACACGATCCAGAACTGGTGGTGGACCGCTCATCCGGCGGCCCACTGACTGCGCGTACTCCCAGTACTCCGCGAAGGCCGCCCGAGGGGCGGCCTTCGGTGTGTCCGGGGTCCGTTCCTCTCCACGAGAAGGAACCAAGGACCCATGCATCTGGACGACCTGCTCCGCGATCCCCGCCCGTTCGCCCTGCTGCGCCGTCGCACCCCGGGCCACGACCAGGACGTGATCGAGGTCATGATCGGCCCGGTCGCCTCCTACGACCGCCTCGCCGACCTCCCGGCCGAGGGCCTGGCCCTGATCCCCTACCGCCAGATCCGCGAACGCGGCTTCGACGTCCGCGACGACGGCACCCCGCTGACCTTCCTCACACCCGAGGAGTCGTACGGGATCCCGCTCGCCGACGCCCTGGAACAGCTGCCCGCGCACGACGTCCGGGTCGAGGGCGGTGGCTTCGACGTCGACGACGAGGCCTATGGCGAGATCGTCGGGCGGGTGCTGCGGGAGGAGATCGGGCGGGGCGAGGGCGCCAACTTCGTCATCCGGCGGACGTACGAGGGGGAGATCCCGGGGTACGGCAGGGCCGAGGCGCTGGCGCTGTTCCGGCGGCTGCTGGTCGGGGAGCGGGGCGCGTACTGGACGTTCGTCGTGCACACCGGGGAGCGGACGCTCGTGGGCGCGAGCCCCGAAGTGCACGTCCGGATGTCCGGCGGGACCGTCGTCATGAACCCGATCAGCGGGACGTACCGCTATCCGGCGGAGGGGCCGACGCCCGAGCATCTGCTGGGTTTCCTGGCCGACGGCAAGGAGATCGAGGAGCTGTCGATGGTCGTCGACGAAGAGCTCAAGATGATGTGCACGGTCGGTGACATGGGCGGGGTCGTGGTCGGGCCCCGGCTGAAGGAGATGGCCCATCTCGCGCACACCGAGTACGAGTTGCGCGGCCGGTCCTCGCTGGACGTGCGCGAGGTCCTCAAGGAGACGATGTTCGCGGCGACCGTCACCGGGTCGCCGGTGCAGAACGCCTGCCGGGTCATCGAACGGCACGAGGTCGGCGGGCGCGGCTACTACGCCGGTGCGCTGGCGCTGCTCGGCCGCGACTCCGGCGGCGCCCAGACCCTCGACTCCCCCATCCTCATCCGCACCGCCGACATCGACACGGCCGGCCGGCTGCGGGTACCGGTCGGCGCGACCCTGGTCCGCGGTTCGGACCCGGCGAGCGAGGTCGCGGAGACCCACGCGAAGGCGGCGGGGGTCCTGGCGGCTCTTGGCGTACGGCCGTCCCGGCCGCGGAGCGAGGACACCCGCCCCCGGCTCGCCGACGACCCACGCGTGCGTGCCGCGCTCGACGGTCGCCGGTCCTCGCTCGCCCCGTTCTGGCTGCGGATGCAGGAGCGGTCCGAGGAGCTGACCGGGCACGCTCTGGTCGTCGACGGGGAGGACACCTTCACGGCGATGCTCGCGCACGTGCTCCGGTCGAGCGGGCTCGATGTGACCGTGCGGCGGTACGACGAGGAGGGGCTGCGGGAGGCGGTGCTCGCGCACGAGGGGGCCGTGGTGCTGGGACCTGGGCCGGGCGATCCCTCCGACACGGGCGACGCGAAGATGCGGTTCCTGCGGGCGCTGACCGCCGAGGTCCTCCGGGAGAACCGGCACGGCGTCCTCGGCGTGTGCCTCGGGCACGAGCTGATCGCGGCGGAGCTGGGCCTGGAGATCGTACGGAAGGAGGTTCCGTACCAGGGGGCGCAGACGGTGATCGATCTGTTCGGGCGGGAGGAGACCGTCGGCTTCTACAACAGCTTCGTGGCGCGCTGCGACGACGAGGCGCTGGGCGAACTGGCCGCGCACGGCGTCGAGGTGAGCCGGAGCGGTGCGGACGAGGTGCATGCGCTGCGTGGACCCGGGTTCGCCGGGGTCCAGTTCCACCCCGAGTCGGTGCTGACGCTCAACGGGGCAGCTGTCGTAAGGGAGTTGGTGAGTCAGTTGCGCGGGACGAGCACGTTCTCGGAGCGGCGGCCGGCCGTGTAGTCGAGGACGTTCTGGAGGGTGGCGTCGATGATCTGGGCGACGGCGTCCTGGGTGTAGTACGCCTGGTGGGAGGTGACCAGGTCGGACTCGGCGACGGAGTACGGCGAGTAGTACGAGACGCGGGCGACCGTGATGCCGAGGCGTTCGTCGAGGTCGATGTTGTTGAAGCCGGTCGAGCGCGGAGCCCCTCCGGGGAGTGGACCGGCGTCCTCCAGCACCGTGCGTGCCCGGGCACCGGGGTGAACGCACCGCCCAGGGGCTGCGCCCCCGGACCCCCGCTTCGGCCCTGGACGGGCCTCGTCCTCAAACGCCGGACGGGCTGGGATGCCCGGCCGGCGTCGAGAACGTGGCCGGGGTTCAGCTGAGATGCCCGGCCGGAGTCGAAAGTGTGGCCGGGGTTCAGCCGAAGAAGACGCCGACCTCCTCGTACAGCTTCGGGTCGACCGTCTTCAGCTGGGCCGTCGCCTCCGCGATCGGTACGCGGACGATGTCCGTGCCGCGCAGGGCGACCATCTTGCCGAAGTCGCCGTCGCGGACGGCCTCGATGGCGTGCAGGCCGAAGCGGGTGGCGAGCCAGCGGTCGAAGGCGCTCGGGGTGCCGCCGCGCTGGATGTGGCCGAGGACGGTGGTGCGGGCCTCCTTGCCGGTCCGCTTCTCGATCTCCTTGGCCAGCCACTCGCCCACCCCGGACAGCCGGACGTGCCCGTAGGAGTCGAGGGTCCCGTCCTTCAGCACGACGTCGCCGTCCTTGGGCATGGCCCCCTCCGCGACGACCACGATCGGGGCGTACGACGCCTTGAAGCGCGAGGTGATCCAGCCGCACACCTGCTCGACGTCGAAGCGCTGCTCGGGGATGAGGATGACGTTGGCGCCGCCGGCCAGGCCGGAGTGGATCGCTATCCAGCCGGCGTGGCGGCCCATGACCTCGCAGACCAGGACCCGCATGTGCGACTCGGCCGTGGTGTGCAGCCGGTCGATCGCCTCGGTGGCGATGCCTACGGCGGTATCGAAGCCGAAGGTGTAGTCGGTGGCGGACAGGTCGTTGTCGATGGTCTTCGGTACGCCGACGCACGGCACGCCGTACTCGTCCGACAGCCGCGCGGCCACGCCCAGGGTGTCCTCGCCGCCGATCACGATGAGGGCGTCGACCTCCTGGGCGGCGAGGTTGGCCTTGATCCGGCTGATGCCGTTCTCCAGCTTCAGCGGGTTGGTACGGGAGGAGCCGAGAATGGTGCCGCCGCGGGGCAGGATGCCGCGCACCGCGGGGATGTCGAGCCGGACGGTGTCGCCTTCGAGTGGACCTCGCCAGCCGTCCCGGTAGCCGACGAAGTCGTAGCCGTACTCCTGTACGCCCTTGCGGACGATGCCCCGGATGACGGCGTTGAGTCCGGGGCAGTCGCCGCCTCCGGTCAGTACTCCGACGCGCATGGAAATATCCCTTCGCCGCGGTTTCCTGTGACAGCCACGCTAATGGTGATCCAGGTCACAGAGGGATGGGCGGGAAGGTCAATTCGGCTGAATTATGCGGGAGTTGATCAACCGGTCCGGCTACGCGTCGTCGAGGCCGCGCTCTATGGCGTACCGGACCAGCTCCACCCGGTTGTGCAACTGGAGCTTGCCCAGGGTGTTCTGGACGTGGTTCTGGACCGTGCGGTGCGAGATGACCAGGCGTTCGGCGATCTGCTTGTAGCTCAGGCCCTTGGCGACCAGACGCAGCACTTCGGTCTCGCGGTCGGTGAGTTGGGGCGCCTTGGGCTGGTCGCCGTCGGTGGCCGGTGCCGGGTCGGAGGCCAGGCGGCGGTACTCGCCGAGGACCAGTCCGGCGAGGCCCGGGGTGAACACCGGGTCGCCGACCGCCGTACGGCGCACCGCGTCCAACAGCTCTTCCGTGGAAGCCGACTTGAGCAGATAGCCCGTCGCGCCCGACTTCACCGCCTCCAGCACGTCGGCGTGCTCGCCGCTCGCGGAGAGGACCAGGACGCGCAACGCCGGGTTGGCGCCCACCAGTTCCTTGCAGACCTGGACGCCGGGCATCTGCGGCAGATTCAGGTCGAGGACGAGGACGTCGGGGGCGGCGGCCTTCGCACGGCGCACCGCCTGCTCGCCGTCCCCGGCGGTGGCGACCACGTCGAAGCCGGACTCTGCCAGGTCGCGGGCGACGGCGTCGCGCCACATCGGGTGGTCGTCCACCACCATGACCCTGATCGGGCCCTGCTGCTCACTCATCGTGTCCCCGCCTTCCCCCGCGCCTTCGGTACCTTCAGCTCAACTTCCGTGCCCTGCCCGGGAATCGAGACCAGCTCGGCACTCCCGCCGAGGTCCCGCAGCCGCCCCCGGATCGACAGGGCGACCCCGAGCCGCCCCTCCCCCTCGGCCTGCGCGAGCCGCCCCTCGGGGATACCGGGCCCGTCGTCCCGTACGGTCACGACGACCTCCCCGGGCTCGTCCTCGACCAGGATCCACGCCCGCGCGTCCTCACCGGCATGCCTGCGCACATTGTCCAGGGCGGCCCCGACAGCGGCCGCCAATTCCTTCGCAGCGGGCGCGGGCAACGGCACCGGAGCCCCGGGCTCCGCGAAACTCACCTTGGCGGCGGTGTACGGCGCGAGCAACGCCCGCAGATCGACCGGCCCGTCGTCCGCCTCATCCACTTCCACTTCTACGGCTCTCACGACCGCGCCCTCCGCCGCGTCCAGCGAGATCCGGGACACGGGCACCAGTCCGCCGGAGACCAGGGTGCGCAGCGCGATCTCCTGCTCGCCCGCCATCCGGCCCAGCTCACCCGCCTCGCCGCCGAGCACGGCACCGCGCCGCTGCACCATCGCCAGCACCTGGAGGACGCCGTCGTGGATGTCCCGGGCGAGCCGCTCGCGTTCCCTGGTGGTGGCCTCGATCTCCAGGGCACGGGCGAGGGTGCGCTCGGAGGCACGGGCGACCTCCACGACGTAGCCGATGGCGATGGAGGCGACCCAGACGAGGACCACGTTGTGGACGGTGTCGCGGGCCGGGGAGCCGCGCTCGATCAGGTTGGCGACGGCGACCGGTGTGGAGGCGAACGCGGCCCAGCGCCAGCCGCCCTTGATGGCGTAGGCGAGGACCGAGCCGGCGGTCCATATCGACGGCAGGGTGGGACCGCCGCCCGAGATGTGGTGGTCGTCGGCCGCGAGCGGGGTGAGGACGATGCCGGTCAGCGCGATCGCGAGGTCGACGGCGAGGAAGCGCTTGGTGCAGGCGACCGCGCTCTGCACCCGGGGCAGGGTGGCGAACGTCCAGACGAACAGGACGACGTAGAAGGCGATGGCGATGCCCGGACGGTCGTAGTTGTCGTAGGCGGAGGCGAACAGCCCTATCGCGTACAGCATGGTCAGCACGCGGTAGCCGCTCAGGGCACGCCACAGCGGCTGCTCGACGGACATTCTGACGACCCGCACCTGCTTGGCCACTGCTTCCCCCACCCCCGACACAGACCGCCCCGCCTAGGGGCTCGTCTGCTCCTTCTCCGCCTGTGCGAGTGCGGCCTTGGCCGCCTTCTCCGCTTCCTTGTCGGCCTTCGCCGCGTCCGCGATCTGCCGCTTGGCGGCGGTCGCGTAGATGTCGACGTACTCCTGGCCGGAGAGCTTCATGATCTCGTACATGACCTCGTCGGTCACCGCGCGGAGGACGAAACGGTCGTGCTCCATGCCGTTGTACCGGCTGAAGTCGAGCGGCTTGCCGATCCGGATGCCCGGGCGCATCAGCTTCGGCATGACCTTGCCGGGCGGCTGGATCTTCTCGGTGTCGATCATCGCGACCGGGATCACCGGAGCGCCGCTGGCGAGCGCCACGCGCGCGAGGCCGCCGGGCTTGCCCCGGTAGAGCCGGCCGTCCGGGGAGCGCGTGCCCTCCGGATAGATACCGAACAGTTCACCGCGCTCCAGGACGTCGATCCCGCTCTTGATCGCGGCCTCGCCCGCCCCGCGCGCACCGGAACGGTCCACGGGGAGCTGGCCCACGCCCTTGAAGAACGCGGCCGTCAGCTTGCCCTTCACCCCGGGCGTCGTGAAGTACTCGGCCTTCGCGATGAAGGTCACCTTGCGGTCCAGGACCGCGGGCAGGAAGAACGAGTCCGAGAACGAGAGGTGATTGCTCGCCAGGATGGCGGCGCCGTCGTCCGGAATGTTCTCCAGGCCCTCCACCCAGGGTCGGAAGGCGACCTTCAGCGGTCCCCCGATGGCGACCTTCATCGTGCCGTACAACAACCGAGTGCCTCCCGTGTCTGTCGATCAGACCTTAACCCGGAGCGCTGTCAAAGGACCCGACGACCCTGGTCGGTGTCAGTGCGGTCGCGTACGGTTAACCGCACCTGGACTTGTTCAGACCCCTCTCATGAACACGCGTCTCACCACCACGCCCTTCTCATGAACAGGAGACCGAAGGTGCCGGTCCTCCCCGGAGCCGAGCCGTACCGCCACGAGGGCGGGGAGGTCGGAGTTCTCCTCTGCCACGGCTTCACCGGTTCCCCGCAGTCGCTGCGCCCCTGGGCGGAGCATCTGGCCGAGCGCGGCCTCACCGTGTCGCTGCCGCTGCTGCCCGGTCACGGCACGCGCTGGGAGGACATGCAGCTCACCGGCTGGCAGGACTGGTACGCGGAGGTGGACCGCGAGCAGCGCGCCCTGCGCGAGCGCTGCTCGCAGGTCTTCGTCGCGGGCCTGTCCATGGGCGGCGCGCTGGCCCTGCGGCTGGCCGCCAAGCACGGTGACGGGATCAGCGGTGTCGTGGTCGTCAACCCGGGCATCAAGGTGCACGGCCTCGCGGCGTACGCCCTTCCGGTGGCCCGCCATCTGGTGCGTACGGCGCCGGGTATCGCCAGCGACATCGCGAAGGAGGGCAGCGAGGAGGTCGGGTACGACAAGGTGCCGCTGCACTCCGCGCACTCCCTGCGCAATTTCTTCCGGCTGGTCGACCGCGAGCTGCCGCAGGTCACCCAGCCGCTCCTGCTGCTGCACAGCGCCCAGGACCATGTGGTTCCGCCGGCCGACTCGGCTCGTGTCCTCAGTCGGGTTTCCTCGGCCGACGTGACGGAGATCCTGCTGGAACAGAGCTACCACGTCGCGACGTTGGACCACGACGCGGACCGGATTTTCGAGGAGAGCTTCGCGTTCATCGGCCGGCTCGCACCCAGTGCCGGCAAGCAGGCGTCCGACACGGGCCGGGTGAGCGAGCAGGAAGGGACGGCGACAGGTGGCTGAGCACGACTCCGACCGCGAGGGCCTCGAACCGGACGAGCAGGGCGTCCCGTTCGACGAGGAGGCCGCGTGGGCCGCGATCGTCGCCGGATACGGCGACGAGCCCAAGGATCCGCCGGGCGCCAAGCCGTTCAAGTCGATCGAGGATCTCGCGCTGCTCGATCCCGAGAAGAACGACGAGCAGCCCAAGGCCAAGGACCCGGACAAGGGCGACAAGGCCAAGGACAAAGACGCGGGCAAGGACGAGGACACCGAGGAGCCGCCGGCTCCCGCGAAGCCCTTGGGCAGCTCGGTCTCCTTCGCGCCCGGTGTCGGCGGCCCCCGTGACTACACCTCGCCTGACTCCTCCGAGGAGGACTTCGACGAGGACGACGAGGGCCACTTCGTGCCGCCGGAGCCGCCTCCGCTGCCGGACGCCGACACGACGGCCAAGTTCGCCTGGCTCGGGGTGATCGGCGGCCCGATCCTGCTGCTGCTGGCGGTGCTGCTCGGCTGGGACATGACCTGGTGGCTCGCGACCATCGGGATCGGCGGGTTCCTGGGCGGGTTCGGCACGTTGGTGATGCGGATGCGGACGGACGAGGAGGACGGGGACGATCCGGGGCGGGGTGCGGTCGTCTGACCTAGCGAACTGCCGAGATCTTGAGGGCGGCCAGCACCGGGAAGTGGTCGGTGGCCGCCCTCAAGTCCGTCTCCGTGACCCCTGGTTGACCGACCGGCACCCCGCAGCCGAGTACCTCGATGCCCTGCGTGGCGAAGATCGCGTCGATGCGCTGGAAGGGGTTGCCGGGGGTCCAGGTGTTCTCGTCGCCCCAGGGGGCGGTGGCCCAGCAGTCCTGGAGTTCCTTGGCCAGGCGCTCGAAAGTCCGGCCGTCGGGGCGGTCGTTGAGGTCGCCGCCCGCGATCACGTGGTCCACGCCCATTCCGGCCAGCCGGTCGAGCAGCATGCCGCCCTGTTCGTAGCGCTCGTCCTGGCGGAGGCTGAGGTGGCAGCTGAGGACTCCCAGGCGGGCTCCTCCGAACCGTACGACCGCGGTGGCGAAGCCGCGTCGGTGTTGGCCGGGGGTGAGCGGCAGGAGTACGTCCTCCGTGCGCTCGACCGTCGCCCGGAGTGAGCACAACAGCGCCGGGCCCGCTGCGGTGCCTCCGCCGGAGAGGACCACCAGGCCTGAGGCCAAGGCGAGGCGGGCCAGCTTCTTGCGCCAGCGGAAGAAGAGGGGGGCCTCTTGGATCAGGACGAGGTCCGGAGCGCAGGCCCTGATGACGCGGGCCAGGGCGGCTGTGTCGTCGCGCATCGAGCGGATGTTGTAGCTCAGGACGCGGATGATCGCTGAACCGTCGGGTTCGGTGCGGGAGTTGGGGAGCGGCGCCATGTGGATCAATCTACGCCTGACAGATCGGGGCGCGGGGTACGTGGGCGACTGCCGGTCTTGCGTGGCTGGTCGCGACCACGCGGCGGTAGCCGCATATCGGCTACCGCCCCGCGCCCCTGAGGTCGGCACAGTCGGCGTACGTGTTACATGATCGGGTCCGGCTCCCTTGCCAAGTCCGCTGCTCCCACCATGCCCGCCTTGTTGCCCAGTTGGGCCGCGATCACGTCGGCGACCGGGCGCCAGTTGCCGCCGACCAGCCAGCGTTTGTACGACTTGCGGATGGGGTCGAGGACCAGCTCGCCCTCGTCGGAGAGGCCGCCGCCGACGATGAAGGCGGAGGGGTCGAAGAGGGAGGCGAGGTCGGCGAGGCCGGCGCCGGCCCAGCGGGCCAGCTCGCGGTAGGAGTCGACGGCCACCGGGTCGCCCTGCCGGGCGGCCATGGAGATGTGCTTGCCCTCGATGCCCTCGGGGGTGCCGTCGCCGAGCGAGAGCAGGACGTCCGCGGCCTCGGGGGTCGCGTTGGCGCGCTGCTTGGCGTAGCGGACGAGTGCGCGGCCCGAGGCGTACTGCTCCCAGCAGCCCTGCGAGCCGCAGCCGCACAGCAGGCCGTCCGGCACCATGCGGATGTGGCCGAACTCGGCGGCCACGCCGAAGTGTCCGCGGCGCAGCTTGTTGCCGATGATGATGCCGCCGCCGAGGCCGGTGCCGAGCGTGATGCAGATGACGTTGCGGTGGCCCTTGCCGGCGCCGAACTTGTACTCGCCCCAGGCCGCGGCGTTCGCGTCGTTCTCCACGACGACGGGGAGGCCCACGCGGGCCTCGACCTTCTCCTTCAGCGGCTCCTGGCGCCAGTCGATGTTCGGCGCGAAGTAGACCGTGGAGCGCTGACGGTTGACGTATCCGGCCGCACCGATGCCCACGCCGACGATCTCGTGCCCGGCGCGTGCTCCGTCGACCGCGGCGGCGATGGCGTCCACGATGCCCTCGGCCGTGCCCGGGGTCGGCACCTTGTGGGTCGAGAGGATGTTGCCTTCCTCGTCGACAACCCCGGCCGCGATCTTGGTGCCGCCGATATCGACGCCGATGGTGAGTCCCATGAATCCCTCAGTTTCGGTCGAGCCCCGCTACGGCCCACCGTACCCGAGGGGCTGGCGTCGGATTCGCGACGTCGGTCCGGAGAGCGGGCTCTCTAGTCGAGGTCGATGCGCTCGCCCGGGCCCGGGTCCTCGCCCCGGTCACGGCGGTCCTTGAGTTCGCTGTCGCGGGCCGTCCAGCGCTGTTCCTGTGCCTGGACCGCTGAGCGGTACGCGGCGAGGAGTTCGTTCCCGGCCGCCGCGAGGTGGTCGAAGACGTCCGGGTTGCGTTCGATGACGGGCTCGACGGCGGCCTTGGCCTGCTGGACGACCTGCTTCACCACCTGCTGGGCGGCCGGTCCCGCGACCTGGCCGAGCAGCGGGGACTGGAGGCCGGACAGCTTGTCCGCGACGGTGTCGACGAGCTTGCGCAGTTCCTCGGCGGCCGAGCCCTGGGGCGGGCCGTACTGGGTGCGGCGGCGGGCCTTCTCCGCCGCGAGGTCTTCGGCGGCCGCCGTCGCCCAGGCGTCGGCGTCGGTCGCCCGCACCTCGTCGAGCGCCTCGTCCTTGCCGGCGTCGGACGGGGGGAGCTCTTCGCTCATGACGGACTCCTGACTACGGTTCGTCTCTACGACGTTACCCGAATGGGCGTACGTGCTTCATCGTCTCCGCGTCCACAAATACCGACACGGTCACCTTCCCTGCGGCCACAGGTCCGGGTCAGGCGCGAAACGGATGCGCAGTTCACCCTCGCGCAGGGCCGCGCCGGCCACGGTGCAGCGGCGCAGGGCCGACGGCAGCGGCACGATACGGCGGAACCGGCCGACGGTGACGACGAGTTCGTCTCCCCGGCGGACCAGGTCCAGCTCGTCCCGTATCGCGCCGGGCAGCGGAATGCCCCAGACCAGCACACCGTCCTCGGCCAGCCGGTCGGTGACGGGCCACTCGACCGTGGAACCGGCCGCGTTGACCCCGGGCACGCCGAGCGCGGTGAGGTCGTCGGTGCCGCGCGGGTCGTGGCCGAGGTGCGGGACCTGCTGGACGTCGTACGTCCCCTGCCACTCGTCCAGGGTCTTGCGCTGCTGCACGTTGAGGCCGGCCAGCCAGGTGTCCTCGACGGACTCGGGCAGCACCCGGTTGGCGACCAGCGCGTCGGGGCGCAGGCCGCGCAGGGCGAGCGCGAGTCCGGCCGCGCGGACGGCGTCGGCGCCGGCCGGTCCTGGCTCGGCGACCAGTCGTACGGTCGTGTCCCGGTCGGCGAGAACCGCTTCCACGGCGGCCAGTTCGACGTCCCAGCGGCCGGCCGTGTCGTAGAGCCACTCCGAGGGCATCGGGACGCCGGCGAGGCGGCCGAGGACCGGGCGGAGGGCGCGGGCCGCCTGTCGCTCCGCCGGGAGGAGGCGGCGGAGGTAGCGGCGGAGCTCTTCGGGGAGGGCGAGGAGGGCCAGTGCGTGGGAGGTGGGCGGGAGGTCCACCACGAGGAGGTCGTAGGCCTCGGACAGGGCCGCGTCCCTGAGGGCTCGCAGGAGGGCAAGTTCCTCGGCGCCGGGGAGGGGGGTCACCTCTTCCGCGTCCAGGCGGGCCGCGCCCAGGAGTTCGAGGGCGGTGGAGGCGCGTTCCTGGAAGGCGGTGAGGTCGGCGCGGAAGGACTCCGTGGCGTCGGGGCGCCATGCCGTGAGGTTCTCGGCGGCCTCCACGGGGGCCGCTCCCGTCACCACGCCCAGGGCGGCGCCGAGGGTGTCGCCGCGGTCGGCACCGAGGAGGAGGGTCCGGGTGCCGGTGCCTGCGGCGGCTTGTGCGGTGGCTGCGGCGATGGTGCTGCGGCCGCTGCCGCCTGGGCCGGTGATCAGGATGGTACGCATATGAGTGAACGGTAGTCGCTGCGCGGGGGTTGGGCGCGGAACGTGACGGGCGGCTCGTCGGGTCCGTGATCGCCGGTTTCGACGGCTGGCGCTGCCACCTCTACCGGCTGGCCGTACACCCGGAGCACCGCCGGCAGGGCATCGGCTCGGCACTGCTCACG
>NZ_JBLTJC010000102.1:0-31186 GCF_048158785.1 Streptomyces colwelliae
GAAGAGCCACGGGCGGCGGCCCACCGTGGCGGCCCAGCGGTGCCAGGTGTCGGCCGTGTCGCCGGGTTCGTCGACCGGGGTGCGGACCCGCCAGCGGTCGATGCGGCGGCCCGCGATGCCGAGGAGGTCAGGCCCGCGCCGCGCTGGGCGAACGCTGGCCGCCCCCGGTCGTGGAGGCGCTTCTGGCGAGCGCGGAACGGCAGAAGGCCGGCGCCAAGGCCCAGGCGGAGGACACCGTCCGCAGGGTGACGGGCCGCCGGGCCCGTTCCTTCAGGCGGTGGGCCCAGGACCACCTGGAGGCGTTCACTCCGGCGCCGGACGAGTCCGGGACGCGGCAGGGGAGGGTGTAACGCCCGTCCCGGGACAGGGTGTTGGGCTGCTGGTGTCGGTTCACCGCGTATCCCTCCCCGGCAGACCTCGGCAGACCCCGGCGGTGAGAGGCGCCCCCCGGCCCGGACCGAGGCCGTCTCCCGGCGCCCGCTCGCGCGTTTCCCCCGGAAAGGCCCGGTGACCACACGCAGTGGGCGCCGGGTTTTCCGTCTTTCCCGTCCCCGTGCTGCCGCTTGCCCGCCGCCGGCGCGCCGCTGCGCCACCCTTGCTCTGCTCCCGGGCCGGACCCCACCTACGGAGACCCATCGCCATGACCACCCATCAGACCTCCTCCCTCCTCCTGGGCCTGGCCGCCATCGTGCTGCTGGCACGCCTGCTGGGCGCGCTGGCCCGGCGCCTGGACCAGCCCGTGGTGATCGGGGAGGTCCTCGCGGGTATCGCGCTGGGCCCGACCCTTTTCCACGGCGCGCTCTCAGCTGCCCTTTTCCCGGTCGGCATCCGGCCGCTGCTCGGCGCTCTGGCCGCCGTCGGCGTCGCGGTCTTCATGTTCCTGGTCGGCCTGGAGTGGGACGCCGCGATGATCCGCGGCAGCGGCAGCCTCGCCGCGACCGTGGCCTTCGGCTCCGTCCTGTTGCCGTTCGGCCTGGGCACGCTGCTCGCCCTCTATCTGATGGACGACTACGGCACCGGTGACCGGACGGCGTTCATGCTGTTCATGGGCATCGCCATGTCCATCACGGCGTTCCCGGTCCTGGCCCGCATCCTGACCGACCGGGGCATGACCCGCTCCCCGCTCGGCGTGGTGGCGTTGGCCTGTGCGTCCGTCGACGACGTGCTGGCCTGGTCGCTGCTGGCCGGTGTGGTCGCCGTCAGCGGTCCGGCCGGCCCCGACCGGTGGCACATCCTGCTTGCCGTCCCCTACGTGCTGGGCATGCTCTTCGTCCTGCGGCCCCTGCTGCGCCGCTTCGTGGCCCGCCGCCCCGCCCTCACGCTGACCCCGACCGTGTTCGCGGCCGTTCTGGTGGGCCTGCTGCTGTCGGCCGCCGCCACCGAGTGGGTGGGTCTGCACTACATCTTCGGCGCGTTCCTCTTCGGTGTGATCCTGCCGCGCACCGGCGGCGAGCGGCTGCGCGCCGAAGTCCACGAGCGGCTGGGCGAGTTGAGCGGCGCCCTGCTGCTGCCGGTGTTCTTCCTGGTCGCCGGTCTCGAGGTCGACCTGTCCCACCTGGACGCGGCCGGGCTGGGCACGCTGGGGCTCATTGTGCTGGTGGCGGTCGGCGGTAAGTTCACCGGTGCGTTCACCGCCGCCCGTCTCAACCGGATGCCGCTACGGCAGTCCGCCGCGCTCGCGACGCTGTTGAACACCCGCGGCCTGACCGAGCTCATCGTCCTGAACGTGGGCCTGCAACTGGGCTTCCTGGGCCGGGATCTGTACTCGCTGATGGTCGTCATGGCCATCGTCACGACCGCGATGGCGGGCCCGCTGCTGAGGTGGATCATCGGCTGCCCCGCGGACGGCGACCTGTCCCGCCCGTCCGGCCGCTCCGCCGCCGCGACGAGCACCGCCCCCGCGCCCGGAACCGGGCACACGGCGGGAACCGTGGGCACGCCCGCCGAGAGCGTGTTTCGGAAGTGGATCAAGCATCGTGGTCGGTTGGGCTGGGTGTCTCGTCTGTCCAGCCTCGGGCCAGAGCCAGTCGCCCTGCCCGGTGTGCCTCGCGCTGTTCGGTGACCCATCGCTCGACGTGGTTCACGGATGTCGCGAGCGGCTGGCCGGTGGTGTCGATCAGGTGGGTGCGCCATCGGGGGTCCTCGGCGGTCCATGTGGTCCACCGGTCCCAGGCCATCTCCGGCCAGCTCCCGTCGGTGATGACATCAGGCCGGTAGCGCGGGTCGCGGGCGTGCCCGCGGTGCCAGGCGGCCCAGCCGCAGAAGGCGTCGGTGGCGGCCTGATCCCGTCGGCCGCCGTCGCGTGCGGCGAGTCGGTCGCGCCGGTCCTGGTCGGCGACGTCGATCAGGCAGACGGCGATCCCGTTCAGCAACGGGGCCGAGGGGGCGGCCAGGAGCTCGCCCAGCGGCGAGTTCCCGGACAGCAGCAGGTCCATGCCACGGACCTGATACTCCAGCGCGCGGCGCACCCACACCTCGGTCATGCGATTGCGCCAGTGGGGAGGGATCGGAGGGTCCGGGACACCGACTTCATCGAACTCGTGCACCACGGTCCCGTCCAGTCGGTCGGCGAGGGCGAAGGCAAGTGTGGTTTTGCCCGCGCCGCTGGATCCGGTCAGCTTGAGCAGCATCTGGTCAGGGTGGCAGCTGGCAAGGGCTTTCTCGACTGGTTTGTCGGGCGTCACCGGTCCTCGGCATTCGCGGAATTCTTACGGCCACTCGTTGGTGGCGGCGACCAGTGCGGTCGTTTCGTGGCGGACGGCGAGTCTGTCGTGTCTCGTGGCGACCGCGCGGTGGCGTTTGAGGCGATTGATCCCGCACTCCACCGCGTGGCGCTTTCTGTATTGGGCCGGGTCGAAGTCCGGCGGGCGGCCTCCGCGGGAGCCCCGCTTCTTGCGGTTGGCGATCTGATCACGCTTCTGCGGGATGGTGCAGCGGATCCCTCGTCGGTGCAGGTATGCGCGGTTCGCGCGGGAGCCGTAGGCCTTGTCGGCGGACGATGTCGGGCCGGGTGCGCGGGCGTCCGGGCCCGGGCCTGGGCACGCGGATGCGGCCGAGGACGACCTGGAACTGGCGGGAGTCTCCGCGCTGCCCGGCCGTGATGACCATCGACGTTGGCTTGTGTGCCTGCTCGAGCGCCAGGTGGGGCTTGGTGGTCAGCCCGCCGTGGGAGCGTCCGAGCCTGTGGTCGTCGGGCTCGATGAAGACCCCGCCGGGCGGCTCGGCCTGGAGATCCCCCTTTTGCGGGCGCCGGCCGCGTGGTGGTGGGCGCGGGCGGCGGTGGAGTCCACCGAGACCTCCCAGGTGATCAGGCCCTCGCGTCGGCCCGGGCCTGGAGCTGTTCGAGGATGCGATGCCGGGTGCCGTCGCGCTGCCGGCGGCGGAACGGTCCGTACACCGTCTCCCACGGCCCATACCGTTCGGGCAGGTCCCGTCACGGTATGCCGGTCCGGGTGCGGAACCGTATCCCGTTGATCAGCTGCCGCTTGGCGCGGACTGGTGGGCGCTCGACTTGATGCCTTTCGGCAACAGCGGCTCCAGCACCGCCCACTGAGCTTCTGTCAGATCTCCCCGAGCCACGAGGTGTGACCATCGCACGACCTTGATCCACTTCTGAAACACGCCCTGGTACTCCAGTACGGTTTCGTGATTCATGGCTGGAGTGTGCGGCAGGTCGTCACGGCGACGTGCCCCTGGAGCGGCAGACGTTGTCGGGCGCTGCTCGCATCCACGCTTGCGTCGTCCTGCCGTTGATTGTGTGTCCCGGATTTCGGAGAACTCCCCGCACGACCGCAGGAGTTGGGCAATCCTGGGTGCCCGTGACCGAAAATACGAGCGAAACGGTTCCGGACCATGAGGTCAGGGCGCTTCTTCGGGTCTTGGCCGGGCAGCGCCGCCACGTTCTCGGCATCCTCGACGGGCTCGACGCCGAGGTTCTGCGACGGCCGGTGCTGCCATCCGGATGGCACTGCCTGGGGCTGGTCCAGCACCTCGCGCTCGACGTTGAGCGTTTCTGGTTCCGTGCGGTTGTCGCCGGGGACGAGGAGATCATCCGCGGCCTGACGAACGGCGACGAAGCGTGGAACGTGGCTCCGGAAACGCGGGCCGTCGACGTGCTCGACGGATACCGGCAGGAGGCAGAGCTCTCCGACGCCGTCATCGCCGCCACCCCTGCTGACGCCGTCCTGGCCTGGTGGCCTCACGACCTGTTCGGCGAACCACACCTGCACACCCTGCGCGACGTCCTGTTGCACGTCATCACCGAGACTGCATGCCACGCCGGCCACCTCGATGCGGCACGAGAGCTCATCGACGGCCGGCGCTGGTTGGTTCTGACCTAGCACCGCTGTCCAGCTTCATGCCCCCGTGTCAGGGCAGGCCGGGAACGAGTACGACCACCTCATGATCATCGGGGGTTGTGCGGACTCCTGAAGATCATGCGGTGGCCGCGCGCCACGGCGTGGACCCTGCCCGTTGGCGGGCGATGTTCGACCAGGTCACGGCCCGGATCGCGGGCCGGTTCGGGCGGGTTGAGCCCCGGACCGTGGCCCGCGCCTGCCTGCTCGGGCTTCTGTCCGGCGCCGAGCGGAAGAACTCCTGGCAACTGGCCGAACGTGCGGGCCGTGCCCGGCCGGGGCCGATGCAGCGCCTGCCGCGCTACGCCCGCTGGGACGCAGATGCGGTCCACGACGACCTGCGGGCCTACGTCGCCGGCCATCTCGGCGCCGACGCCGCCGTTCTTGTGGTCGACGAGACCGGCCTTGTGAAGAAGGGCCACTCCTTGGCAGCGGTGCAACGGCATTGCCCGGGGGACTCCCGTCGCGTCGCCCGCGGCGGCCGCTGATGTCAACATCTCCTCCGCCGTGCGGCTGCGCGGCGGGCCCCTGCCCGGGCCGGCCGGCGCCCCCGCCCCCGAGCCGTCCGGACGGGCCGAGGCGGCACGCTCGTGACGGTGGGGCGCACGCGGGCAGGCCCGTCCGAGCGGCCGGCCGCACCCGGAGGCGAACCGGGGTGCGGCCGGGGTGCGGCCGGCCGTTTCACGGTTGCCGCTCGAGGCCTGCCACAGGCGTGCTCGAGGTCCGCTGGAGCGTGCGGGACGTGCGCGGATACCGCTCCTGGGGTGGAAGCCGCCCCGGCGCAGGCCCGGATCCATGCTCGGCTCCGGAAAGGAGGTCGCGGTGAGCCGGATCGACGAGTTCGAGGAACTGCGCTCCCTGCTGTTCTCCATCGCCTACCGCATCCTCGGCAGTGTCGGCGAGGCCGAGGACGCCGTCCAGGAGACCTGGCTGCGCTACGACGCCTGCCCGGACCGCCCGGCATCACCCAGGGCCTTCCTGTCGGCCGTGGTGACCCGTATCTCGATCGACGTGCTGCGCTCGGCCCGGGTGCGGCGCGAGCAGTACGTCGGGCCGTGGCTGCCCGAGCCTCTGCTGAGCGACCCCTACCAGGACCCGGCCCGCTCGGCGGAACTGGCCGACTCCGTGTCCATGGCGGCCCTGCTGCTCCTGGAGCGGCTCAGCCCCCTGGAGCGCGCGGTCTTCGTCCTGCGCGAGGTGTTCGCCTTCGACTTCCTCCAGGTCGCCTCGGCGGTGGGCCGCTCCCAGGCCGCCTGCCGCCAGCTCGCGGTGCGCGCCCGCCGCCACATGGCCGCCGGGCGCCCCCGTTTCGAGGCCGGCCGCGCCGAGCGCGACGAACTCGCCGCACGCTTCTTCTGCGCGCTCGGCGAGGGCGACATCGAGGGCCTGCGTGAACTGCTCGCCGCCGACGTCGGGATGGTCGGCGACGGCGGCGGCGACGGCGGCAAGGCGCCGGCCCTGGCCCGCGGCGTCTTCGGCGCCCGGAAGGTGGCCCGCCTCCTCGCCACCGCCGTCCCCCTGGTCCTGCGCACCGGAGCGGCCCTCGACCGCCGTGAGGTCAACGGCCGGCCCGGCGCGGTCTTCCGCGACCGCGACGGCGGAGTGCTCACCGCCCTGACACTCGACGTCCTGGACGGACAGGTCCAGGCGATCCACTCGGTGGTCAACCCCGACAAACTCGGCCGCCTGGGCCCGGTCGCCGACGCGTGGGCAGTCAAACGGGCAGCCCTCCAGGTCCGCCGCCCCGCGGACCGACCCCCACAGCCCACCGGGCCGGGGCATCGCACGGCCGCGGTCAGCCGCTGCGGGGATGCGGCGGTCCGGCCAGCAGGACGGGTTCGACGGCCTCGTAGCGGTTGCGTTCGCGCGCGAGGGCCCTCCTGCCCGACAGCAGGGTGCCGAGGACCCCGCACAGGAAGCCCGCCGGCACCGACACCAGAGCGGTGGTCGTGAAGGGGAACCAGTTGAAGTCGGCCTCGGGGAACGCCGACTGGGGAGAGCCGGAGACGAGATTGGTGCCGGTCATCAGCACCAGGACGCTGAGACTGCCGCCGATGAGCGTGCACAGCAGACCGGCCCGGGTGTAGCGCCGCCAGAACAGACCGAACACGAGCGCGGGCGCGATGGCCGAGGCACCCAGACAGAAGGAGACGATGGCCAGCGGCTGCAGACTGCGGTGCTGGGCGAGCACGGCCAGCGCGATCACCGGCACCCCCACCGCGAGCGCCGACAGCCGCGCCAGCCCCATCTCCCGCAGCGGCGCCGTACCCGCACGCGCGAGGACGTCATGGGCCAGGGAATTCGCGCACGCCAGCGTCATGCTGGCCACCGACGCCAGCAGCGTCAGGAAGATCGCGGTGGTGACCGTGGTGAACAGCAGGCCCTCCGCGCGGGAGAGATCCGCCCCGAACGCGGCACGCGCCCCCAGCAGATAGGCGGTGTTGCCGCGCGCGTCCGCCGCCGCGATGGTCTTCCCGCCGATGAGGGCGGTGGCGCCGACGGCGACGACGGTCATGACCGCCATGAACAGGGCGACCGCCGAGACGGCCCAGGACATCGCCCGGCGCACCTGACGCGTACTGCCCGCCGTGTACATCCGCATGGTGACGTGCGGCAGGCAGGCACCGCCGAGCACGATCGCGCACTGGGTGCTCACCATGTCGAGGGCAGGATGCTCCCCGCCCGCGAACTGCAGGCCGTAGCGCAGGTAGCCCGGACCGGCCCCGCTGTTCTGCGCGGCGCTCTGGAACAGGGTCTGGGGGCTCCAGCCGAAGGTGTGCAGGATGAGCGCGGCGACGACGAGCCCGGAGCCGAGGAGGATCACCGTCTTCAGGATCTGGATCAGCGCGGTCCCGCGCATCCCCCCGATCGCCGCGTACGTGATCATCAGCGCACCGGCCCCGACGACGCAGCCGGTGCGCATCGAACTGTCGTCGAAGCCGAGGACGAACGCCAACAGCTGCCCGACACCGGCCAGTTGCACCACCATCATCGGCACCAGCGCCGCCAGCGTGACCACGCACGCCGTGATCCGCACCGCCCGCCCCGGCATCCGCCGCCCGAGCACATCACCCATGGTGAACCGGCCCGTGTGATGCAGCGGCTCCGCCAGCAGGAACATCAGCAGCAGCAGCGAGAGCAGCGTGCTCAGCGCCAGCACCACACCGTCGTAACCGCACAGCGCGATGATCCCGCCCACCGTCAGGACGGTGGCCGCCGAGATGTAGTCACCGGCGATGGCCAGCCCGTTGCGCAACGGGGACAGGAACCGGTAACCGGTGTAGAACTCGTCCAGGTCCTCCCGGTCGGGGCCGGTGATCACACACAGCAGCAGTGTCAGCGTCACCACACTGCAGAACGCCACGAGCGACCAGGACTGCGCGGCGCCCTCGAAATCCGTCACGGCCGCCACTGCCCCTCACGGCCCTGACGCCGCACCCGACGGGCGAGCGGATCCACGAACCGGCGCGCGGTGACCTCGTAGAAGACCACCGCCAGCCACGTCACCGGCAACTGCACCAGCGCCAGGAACAATCCGAACGGCAGCCCGCCCGGAGCGGGACGCGCCATCAGAGAAGGCACCTGGACGGTCAGCGCCAGGAAGACCGCGAAATAGCCGAGCGCGGCAAAAGCAGCCACCCGCCGCTGCCACCGGCACGCCCGCCGCAACAGCCGCAGATCCCGGTGCGGCCCGGTCCACGAACGGACCCGGCCCGTCGCCCACATCGGCGCGACAGCGGAAGCATGCCGTCCGGCCCGATGCGGCAACGGACGTAACTCAGAACTGTCGGAAGACATCCCAAGATCTCCTAGAGGGTCGTGGGCCCCACAAGGCACGGACCGCAAAAGTGCGGGGAAACGGCCCGGTCACCGCACGCTATGCGCCTCCCGCACCCGGCGCAGCACTTCCGACGAACTCCCTGATGAACACCAGTACGAGGCCCTGACCTCGGATGTTGCGGGTGAGGAGGGGGTGACGGGGGGCCACGGCAGTGCCCTGTGGGCCCTGGACGCGTCGAATCGGCCGGCACGGCGGCGGCCGGTCCGTAGCGCTTGTTCCCCAGCCGTCCGGGCGTGTCCGGTGCCGGTGTGCCGGATGGCGACCGTTGCCCGACTGCCGGGCACGCGCGTGGTGGTGACGAATGCCCGGTGCATCGGCGTGAGACCTCGCATCGGATACGGCTGGAGGTCAACGACGCAGATTCGGCCGACCTGTACGCCCTTTGCTGCCATTCCTGACCGACTGTGTCACTTCCTCGCCGGTCGCTGGCTACACCTGAATGAGGGGCATCTCTGCGTGGGGGAGAAGGTGCTGTTCGTGCTGACGATCAATGTGGCGGTGCTGCTGGCGGTCGTCATCTTCTTCCGGCTGCGCCGCCGGACTCAGGCGCGCAGCCGCAATGACGAACTGCTGACCGTGCTCATCGTCCTGGCCTTCGGCGTGCTCATCGCCCCGACAACGTTCGGGCAGGGAGTCGCTCAGACCATGGGACAGATCGCCGACGGCATCACCCAGTCGGGCCGTTGAGGACGTGAGGAACAACTCCCGGGTCAGAACGGATACTTGTGGCCTTCACATCGATTGCCTACGCCCACAGCATCGCCCTGATCTGCGCGATTCTCAGATTCCTTATTGGGTGATTGTCAGCGGTGTGGGGGTGCCGAGTGCCTGATCACGGGGGATTCGGTGTGGGCCGGGTCGGCGGTCGAGGAGTGCGAGGAGTGCCGTCTCCCAGGATTCGAACCTCGGCCGGCCGCCGCGCCGCACCGGGTGCCTGTTTGAGCAAATGTGCTGTCGGATTCTTCGCAGGTCAGCGAACCGCAGCCTGCCAACTCCACCTCGACGGGACATCGTCACTCGCCGGCCGGGTTGTCCTTGCGCCACTTCCACCGCCAGAGCTCGTCGGCCCGATGGTCGTGTTCGAAGCCGTCACCGAGTGGCCCCACCCGTTCGAACGCCTCGGCGGTGCGCGGATCGTCCCGCAGGGCGAGACCGTAGGCGGCCTCCAGACGCACGTGTTGGTTCTCCTCGCCGAGCAACGCGGCCAGGGCGTTGGCCACGGCGGGCGTACGGGCGGGAGAGCCGGCCAACGCCGCCGCGGCCTCACCCCGCACATCGGCATCCGGTGCCTCGGCCAGCGACAACAGCGCCCGGGTGATCTCCGAGAGGAGGGCGCTGTCGCGCATGCTCGCCTCGCATGCCCTGAGCCGCACTGCGGCGTCCGGGTCGCGCAGGAGGGGGAGCAGGGCGGCCCTGGCCGCAGGCGTGCGGGGAACGTAGTCCGCACAGAGGGCGTAGGGCACTTCGCGGCGTACGCGGGGGTCGGGATGGCCGGCGTGGCGAAGGCCGATGGCCTCCTGGTCCGGATGGTCGTGCTCGGTGAAGGCGTCGAGCACCTTCGCGAGCGTCTCGCCGTCCGTTTCCTCGGCCGCCCACGCGGCCAGGAGTTCGCCTTCCTTCTTCTCGTAGTAGGGGCTGGTATCGAGGAGCCCCCGCATCCGCAGGTAATCCACTACGAACCGGCGATGCGCCCGGTCCGGGTCGTGGCTATGGGCCACCACCGCGGACCAGGTCTCGAAACTGCGGCGCTCGGTGAGGATCCAGCAGACCGTGGACCAGTCCACATGCTCCTCGTCGGGCTGCTTCACAGCGCGGGCGATCAGTTCGTCGACGGGGGTCAGAATGCGGAAGGCCCACTCCAGCGCGGTCAGGATGGCGCCGTGCCCAGCCCGCACGACGAGGCCGCCGAGCGTGACCTGATCGACCCAGTCGTACTCGCCGTCCTGCACCCGGACCGTCGCGGCCGGACCCGGTACGCCCGTCCTGCGTCGCAACTCCTCGGCCGCGCCCGTCTCGTACCAGCTCCGGGCCAACGCGAGCAACCGTTCACGGGCAGTCTCCGTGAGCCGCAGCCGGGGCTCCTTGCCCAGCACCGCCGAGAAGAGCGCCGGGGAACCGCCGTCGACGGCGCGCCCCAGCGGCGTGGTCCCGTCCGGCAGCACCCGGTCAGGGTCCGCCCCGCCCTCCACCAACACCTCGGCGACCTGCTCGTCGTACGCCGTCACCGCCACACACAGCACCGGCAGCCCGTTCGCGTCCACCGCATCCGGATCCGCGCCCCTGCTCAGCAGATCCCGAACCGCCGACACGAGCCGACCATCGAGTCCGTCCTCGCCCATGGTCCCGTCCCCCGTTCCGAATGACATCGCCAGCCCGCCCGGCAGAGCCCGCATCTCGCCGGGGAAACACGGTCGAGCTGCGCCGCCAGCTGTCCGTGGCCTCCACCCCGCTCGCAGCACCACCCCACCACCGGCTGCGAGAACTTCCCCGCGAAGGGCAACTCACCTGAGCCTCCGCCGCAGCGCATTCTCAAACTATCTGGCAGCCCCGCGGAGAAGCCTGCCACCTGCCGGCTCGAATGCGATGGGACACCCACGTCACAGGCTCTACGGTCCCGCCAGTCAGCCCGAACCGCTGAGTACACGACACTGGGTTGATCCTCCAGCATCCGACACGTAGTGAGACTGCGGGAGAGGACGCAGGTTGGGAGGACGGTCTCCGACACGAGCTGCGAGACGCTACTGCCGGTCAGTCTCTGGCCGATCGGCCATGAATCCGAGACACCGCAGGTCAGCGGGCCTACAGAGGGCCACTGGCCCAGTCTGGACTACGACCGCCACCTCTGCGATGGTGTGGCGGTGACCGAGGGGGAGCGGGAAACGCTGGCCATCGCGTTGGATCATGCATGGCGTTGGTACGAGAACCGACGTGGCCGTGCCGTTCTGCTACTTCAGATCCTCATCCTGTGGCTGGCCATTCTGGGCGCTGCGTACGGGGTTGTCGTCCAGGCGGGGTTGTACGGTCTTGCCGGCTCTATCGGGGTGCTGGCTGCGGTCAGCGTGGCTGCGACAGATTTGGAGGCCTCGAAACTGCGAACCTCCGCGGGGCTGGCTGCCGAAGCTGTTGCCGACCTCCAGGGACGACTTGCCGATGCGCTGGCCATGGAGTCGATGCGGCTCCAGCAACGTGAGCAAGCTGGTCATGCTCCGACGCCTATCTTCCTGGGTTTCGACTCGGGGCGATGGGTGGCATTCGTCAGCATCGTCGTTGCGCTCGGAGCTTCTCTCTACACGTGGGTAGCTCTGCCGTAGAAGCCTGCTGAGGCCTTCGCCGCAAATGCGCAGTCTCTTCGGGTCAGTTGAGAATGGGCTCGATGGGGGTGTTGAGCCGTGTTCGTCTTCTACAGGATTCGGACTCATCCGGTAGCAGGCGAGCGGACTTCCATGGAGCCCGCTCGGAGTGGGCTCCGGAAACGGGCGGGACTGTCGCGGTGGTGGGAGGCTCCGCCTTGACGCTCGTAACGACCGGGCGGGGCTCTCCTGCGCGGCCATCATCCGTCACGTGATGCCAAACAGGCCATGCCACAGGTGAGTCATCTGGAAAACCGCCCCACCCCACGGAAGTAGTCCCCCTGACCGCCCGACTTGGTGGTGCGGCGGTTGCACGATGTGGTCAGTGGCCGAGGGTGATGGTGATCGGCTGGTCGAGGCAGCAGGTGAGCTGCTCGTCTGCCGGCGATCGGGCGGGTCGTGGGCAGCATGCAGCGTCGGGACCTTGGGGTCCGAGATGGGCAGAGCGGGGCAGTTTGCCTCCGGCGTATTGGCCGTAGACGACTCGGATGCACGTCGGGCGTTGACTGGTACTACCCCGGTGGCGAGGACACCGGCGATGTCCTCCTCGTGCTGCGCCTCCGGTACGGGCTGCATGCCCCGCACCCGGCTCCTCCATCCTCCCCGGCGTACTGGTGAACGACATCGCGTCCATCGGGCGGCCGGTCATGTGCGGGGAGCGGAATCGTGGCAGGGGAAGGGTCTCGGCTGGCCCGGGGCGTACGTCCGCCACTCCCTCTCGGTCGGCCCGCCGAACTGGGCGCACAGTTCTGCCACCGCCACCCGCGGCACGGGTACGAACCAGACGTGCGAGAGGGCCTCGACGTCGGCGGTGGCGACGAAGGTTCCGTCGCGGCTGAACGACATCACGCCGGACAGCTCCTGAGCACCTCTCAACTCCTCACCGAGCCGCCGCCCGGTCACGGGGTCCCAGAACCGCACGGTGCCGCTCCCGTCGGCGACAGTGAGCACTTCGCCGGCACGGTCGAAACTGAGCGCGGTCGCTTCGATGGACCCGTCGGCGAAAAGCAGCATGGGCTCCTTCAAGGTGCGTGCGTCCCAGACCTCCACGGACTCGTCGGAGCCTCCGCCCAGCGCGAGCCGGGTGCCGTCGGGGCTGAACGCCAGCGCGTCGACGGAGTACCGACCTCGTGGGGCGATCTCCCCGCGCTTCCGCCCCGACCCGGTGTCCCAGAGGCGGACGGCTCCGTCCGCGCCGCCGGTGGCGAAGCGGCGGCCGTCGGGGGCGAAGGCGACCGCGTGCACGAACATCCCGTGTCCGGTGGGGATCGCGCGGACCAGCCGGCCGGTCGTGGTGTCCCAGACGCGGACGGTCGCGCCGGATCCGGCGCTGACCAGGCGGCTGCCGTCGCGGCTGATCGCCAGGGCGGCCACGTACTCCCCGTCGCCGGTGAGCGGGTTCGTGACCTCCTTGCCCGTGTACGGGTTCCAAAGCCGCACCGCGTCGCCGTTCCCGGCGGTGGCGACGATCCGCGCCTCCGGGTCGGCAGCGACCGTGAGCACGTCCCCGGTGTGCCCGCCGACGGGCACACCGAGCACACGGCCGCTCGCGGGCTCCCGCAGCCGCACCGAACCGTCGGCCTCGCGGGTCGCCACGAGCGTGGACACCGGGGCCATCGCCACCGACATCACTTCCTCGTCCGAATAGGGCGTCGGCATGGTGGCCGGCAGACCGGTGGACGGCTCCCACAGGCGTACGGTGCCGTCGCCGCCGGCACTGGCCAGAACCTGGCCGTCGGGACTGAACGCGGCAGACCACACCAGGGCACCGTGCCCGGTCATCGGCGACCCCGCCGGCTTCTGCGTACGGGAATCCCAGACACGTACCGTCCCGTCCTGCCCCGTCGAGGCAAGCGCCTTGCCGTTGGGGCCGAACGTCACCGACAGCACCGCTTCGGTGTGTCCGGCCATGGGCTCCCCGACCGTCCGGCCCGTCACCGGGTCCCACAGCCGGATCGTCCCGTTGCCGTGCGCGGTCGCCAGCAGCCCGCCGTCGGGCCGGAAAGCGACACCGCGCACCGAGCCGCTGAGTTTCTCCTTGAGCGGGGCGCCCTTCTGACGGCCGGTCGTGACGTCCCACAGCCGCGCCGTGCCGTCCCGGCTGCCCGACGCAAGCAGCATGCCGTCGGGGCTGAACGCCACGCTGTCGACCTGTTCGGTGTGCCCCGTCAGCGGTGCCCCCACGGCCGCCGGGTCCCACAGACGTACGGTGCCGTCCCAGCTCGCGGACGCCAGCCGCTTCCCGTCGGGGCTGAATGCCAGACCGCCGACCTGGTTCGTGTGCCCGGTCAGCGGAGCACCGAGCGGCGCCCCGGTGCGTACGTCCCAGAGCCGGATGGTGCCGTCCTCGTCGGCGGAGGCGAGCATCTTCCCGTCGGGACGGAAGGCGACGGCGATCCCTTTCCGCGAGCGGGCGGCGGTTCGTCGGATGTGCTCGGGCCGGCCGGTGGCCGCGTTCCACAGTCGTACAGTCCCGTCGTGGCCGGTGGTGGCTATGCGGGCGCCGTCGGGACTGAACGCCACCGAGGTGACCGCCCCCGAGTGGCCGACGAGGACCGACTGCTGCTGGGTCAGCAACGTGGTCATGGCGAGGCCCGCCTCGGCAGTGGGCGCCGTCGACCAGGCCGCGACGGCCAGACGGCGGGCCGTCACCGGCCGCTCGGCCGCTATGGCCCTTGCCTGGGCGGCGAGTTGGCGGGACAGACTGACTGCGCGCTGCTGCCTGGCCTCGGTCGCGGAGTCGAGGGCGACCCCCGCCAGGCTCGCCGCGGTGAGCGTCAGCACGATCAGTCCGATGGTGAAGGCACGGCGCCGCTCTTCTGTGAAGTGTTACCCGCCTGGAGGATGAGTTTCTTCATCGGCTGCACGGTGTGGGCTTCCCCTTGGCGCGGTTCGCGCTCACCTCGCCGTCATCGTGATGGCCACCAGCTCCTGTGATGCGTGGCCTGGTCCAAACCGCCGGGGAACAGTCCGCGACCGTGTGCGAGTTCTGCGGGCCTTCGGACGCCGCTGGTGCCGCGTCGACAGTGAGGTTCGGGTGGCCCGGATGGGGCTTGGCCCAGGCGGACGGAAGGCCTGAGGCGCCCGGTCCATACCGGGCCGCCTCAAGATCGCGGTTGGTGGCCGGATGCGGTTGCGGTGTGGTGCCGGCCGCCTGCGGCCCGTTGTTCAGTCGGCGAGGTAGCTGGTGGCAGCCGGAGCCAGCCGCATCACGACCTCCTGGCCCGGGCGGAGGCTCTGGTTCGCTCGCGTCGAGACCGTGACCGGCACGTTCGCCGTACGGACGACCAGGTCGAGGCGGTCGCCGAGGAACTCGGCTGATTCCACTACTCCTGCGAACTCGTTGTCGCCCGGTGTCGTGCCAGCGCCGTCCGGGCGGACCTCGACGTCCTCGGGGCGTACGCAGACGAAGCCGCCGTCACGGGGCTGGACGTCCTCGCCGGGCGTGGAACGGGTGCAGAAGATCGGGCCGATGTCCGTCTTGGCGAGTACCCCTCCCGCCCCGCCCGCCGTGGCGTCCTGCACAGGGAACAGGTTCGCGCTGCCGATGAAGTCGGCGACGAAGGAGGAACGCGGGTGATCGTAGAGCCGCTCGGGGCGGTCGATCTGCTCGACGCGGCCCTGGTTCATCACGATCACCGTGTCCGACATGGCCAGGGCCTCGGCCTGGTCGTGGGTGACATAGAGGGCGGTGACGCCGAACTGCTTCTGGAACGAGCGGAGTTCCTGGCGAAGCTTCGCCCTCAGCTTGGCGTCCAGGTTGGACAACGGCTCGTCGAGCAGGAGGACTTCGGGGTTGCCGAGCAGGGCGCGGGCCAGGGCGAGGCGCTGCTGCTGGCCGCCGCTGAGCTGGGTCGCCCAGCGGTCGGCCATACCGGCGAGGCCCACCTGTTCGAGCATCTCGAGCGCGCGCTGGCGCACCTCCGGCCCCTTGCGCCGGTTGCGGCCGTGGCGCAGGGGGAAGGCCGCGTTGTCGATGACCTTCATGTGCGGCCAGATGCCGTACGACTGCGGCACCATCGCGATGGGCCGCTCCTCCGGCCTGACATGCCGCTTCTTCGCGGCGTCGAACACCACCTCGCCACCCATCTCGATCCGGCCCCCGGTGGCCTGCTCGAGGCCGGCGACGCAGCGCAGCGTCGTCGTCTTCCCGCAGCCGCTGGGCCCGAGCAGGGTGACGAACTGGCCCTTGGGGACGTCGAAGGAGATGCCGTCGACCGCGTAGGCCGTGTCGGAGTTCGACGACTTCTCGTAGGACTTGCGCAGGTCGGTGATGACGATCGAGTTCGCCGTCGTTTCCGTGTTCATCGCTTTCACCATGGTTTCTGTCATGCCTGCTTCTCCGCACTGCTCCGGTTGACGAGCCACACCGCGAGCGTGGAGATCGCCAGGATGATCACTGCCAGGGCACTCGCTTCGGGGTAGTCGACGCTGGAGGTGAAGGTGTCCCACAGCAGGACGACCAGGGTTCGGTTGTCCGCGCCGGTCAGCAGCAGGGCGATCGGGAGTTCACCCAGGGCGTGGGCGAACACCCAGAGCCAGCAGCTCCATAGCGCCGGGCGCAGCAGGGGCAGCAGGATCGTTCGGGTGACCGTGATGGGGCTCGCCCCGGTCACGCGCGCCGCCTCGATGAGCCCGTCATCGAGCTGGATCAGGGCGGCGTGCACCATCCGTGAGCCCCGGGGCAGGAACCGTGTCACAAGGGCGACGATGATGATCCAGACCGTTCCATAGATCGGCACGGGAACGTAGAGGTAGAGGAACAGCACGGCGGAGCCGAGAACGACACTCGGGATGCCGAAGACCAGGAACGTGGTCTCGAAGAGCAGGGTGCTGCCCTTGAACCGTTTGCGTACCGCGGCCACGGCGATCCATACCGACAGCACCAGGGTCGAAGTGGCGGTGACCAGGACGACCTCGGCCGTGTTCAGCAGGACCTTGCCGATGTCCGGCGAGGACAGGACATTGCTGTAGGCGCCCAGCGTCATCGAGCTCAGGCCGGACCAGCTGAACGGCCGGGCGTAGGGCGACAGGCTCGTCCACAGCAGGGCGACGATGGGCAGCACGACGGCCAGGAACAGGTACACCGAGACGACCACGCAGAGCGGGATCCGCCAGCGGCCGAGGGAGACCCGGGTCTGCCGGTAGCCCTTGCCGGTCACCACCCGGAAGCGGTGCGTGTCCTTCACGCGTCGCCGGTAGATCAGCAGCATGACGAGCGAGAGGGCCAGGATGAGGATGCCGTAGGTGCTCGCCTGGCCGTAGTTGGCCACACCGCTCGGCGGTTGCAGCGAGTACTGGATGAGGCTGCTGTAGACGAAGATCTGCTTGGGCAGGCCCAGGATCGCCGGGATGGCGAAGCCCTCCAGGGCCACGACGACGAGCAGCATCGCCGCGGCCGAGACGGCCGGCGTGACGAGGGGGAAGACGATCAGACGCAGCCGGCGCCACACCGGCGCACCCACCGTCGCCGCGGCCTCCTCCAGCTCGGGGTTGAGCCGCGCGAACGCCGGCGCGATCATCAGGTACATGCTGGGTACGCCGAAGATACCCATGACCAGGATCATCCCCGGCAGCGAGTAGACATCGACGCGGATGCCGAACGTCTCCCGGATGAGCAGCGCGAGGGGACCGTTCGCCGGGTTGGCCACCAGGGCCCACGCGATCGCCATGACGGTCACCGGGACGGCCATGGGGGCGAGCGCGAGGGGGCCCAGGAAGCTGCGTCCCGGGATGTCCGTTTTCTCGAAGAGATACGCGAGGCACACGCTGAGCACCAGCGCCACGACCAGGGAACCCACGACGTAGATGACCGTATTGAGGGTCACCGTGCCGAGCCGGCTGGAGGAGAAGACCGCCCGGTAGTTGTCCAGGGAGAACCCGGGCACATCGAAGGGCAGTTCGGTGGGCGACGCCTTGAAGCTGCTGTAGAGCAGGATCGCCAGCGGGACCAGAACCAGGTAGCCCACCAGGAGCACCATGGCGAGATTGACGAGGGTTCCCGCCGCACGCCGCTGCTTGAGTGAACGGCGCTGGGGCGGTGGGTCGTTGCGTTCGCTGGCGCCGGCCGGCGGCGTCTCACCCTCCTTGGTTGTCATGAGATCCATCACGACCTCCCGCGTCGTAGAACGTCTTCATCGCAATTCCTTGCCGGTCGAGGGCCGTGCCCGCCGCGATTCGGTACGCGGCTCCGCCCTGCGGTCGACCTGTCAGCTGACATCGGTCCCGAGTGCCTTTTCGACCTTGGGGAAGAAGCCGGTCAGGTTGTCGTAGTCCTTCAGGGAGCTCGCGCCGTACCACTTCACGTGGGCTGCGCACAGTGCCTGCAGGACGGCGTTGACGCCCGGATCCGAGCAGTCGGTACTGGTGGGGATCCGGGAGTTGTAGGTCTTGGCCAGCGCGCTCTGCGCATCGGCCGAGGAAAGAAACGAGGTGAGGAGCGCTGCGGCGGCGGGGTGAGGGGCGCCCTGGGGGACGTAGAGGTACGACTCGCTGGCGCTCGTGGGTGACACCGGCGCGATCTCGACGGGTGCGCCCTTGGCCTTGGCCGCCAGGACCAGGTTGATCAGGCTGGTGCCGATGCTGACCTGGCCCGACTCGATGGGTGCTTCGGCCTGGGTGAGGTTGGGGGAGTAGTGCGGCTTCAGCGGGGCGAACTTCTTGGCCCAGGCGAGGGCCTTCGCCTCGCCCATCGAGGAGTTCAGCTCCCAGACGGTCATGAACGACGCCCGGGACTCGGCCGACACCTTCCCGCCGGACCACTTTGTGTCGAGTAGGTCGTCCCAACTCCTCGGCACATCAGCAGGCTTGACCTTGTCGGTGTTGTACGCCCACACCTTCGGCGTGGCCCACACATAGACGAAATTCTTCGCGAAGACGTCCTTCGCGCCGACGCCGTACTTCGACCAGTCGACGTCGGCGGCCAGCTTGACCGCGGGAGTCACCGTGAGCCCGCCGGCGTTGGCGACGTCGAGCGACACCTTGCGGGCGGCCTGCTCCATCTTGAGCTGGCTCACCTGGTCCGGAGCCTTGATGTTGGTGTACTTGACCTTGATGCCGGGGTACTTCTTCTCGAACAGGTCGATCGCCGGCTGCATCTGTGCTTCGGGGTTCCAGGAGGCCCAGTTGACCACCCCCTCGCTCTTGGCCTGCTTGACCAGGGCGCTCATCGTGGGTGGAAGATCGGCGGCAGCGGAGCCGCTTCCGCATGCGCAGAGGGATGCGGCAGTGACCAACAGGACACTTGTCGCCGTGGTGAGTCGATGCCACGTCATTGTGGTGCCTCTCGTATCGGTTCATGCTCCTGGCGGCGTCCAGTGCTCACACGGGTCAGCCGACATCGGTGCCGAGCGCCTTCTCGGCCTTGGGGAAGAAGCTGGAGAAGTTCTGGTAGTCCTTCAGGGTCTTGGTGCCGAACCACTTGAGGTTCGCCTTGCAGATCGCCTGCAGGACGGCGTTGTCGCCGGGCTTGGAGCAGTTGGTGTCCACCGGGATACGGGAGTTGTACGTCTTGGCCAGCACGCTCTGGGCCGCGTCGGAGGAGAGGAACGAGGTGAGCAGTACCGCGGCAGCGGGGTGGGGAGCACCCTTGGGCACGTACAGATAGGACTCGTTGGCATTGGTCGGCGACAGCGGTGCAACCGCGATCGGCGCGCCCTTCTTCTGCGCCTGCAGCACGAGGTTGATGAGGCTGGTGCCGATGCTCACCTGCCCCGACTCGATCGGTGCCTCCGACTGCGTCGTGTTGGAGGAGTAGTGCGGCTTCTGCGCGGTGAACTTCTTGGCCCAGGCGAGGGCCTTCGCCTCACCCATCGAGGAGTCCAGGTCCCAGACGGTCATGAACGACGCGCGGGACTCGGCCGAGATCTTGCCGCCGGCCCACTTCGCGTCCAGCAGGTCGTCCCACGTCTTCGGCAGGTCCGCGGGCTTGACCTTGTCCGTGTTGTACGCCCACACCTTCGGCACCGACCAGATGTAGACGAGGTTCTTCTGGAAGACGTTCTCCTTGCCGATGCCGTACTTTGACCAGCTGACGTTGTCGGCCAGCTGCAGGGACGGCAGCACGGTGAGGCCGCCGGCGTTGGCGACGTCGACCGACACCTTCCGCGCGGCCTCCTCCATCTTCAACTGGCTGACCTGGTCAGGGGCTTTGGTGTTGGTGTACTTGATCTTGATGCTGGGGTACTTCTTCTCGAACAGGTCGATCGCCGGCTGCATCTGGCTCTGCGGCTTCGGTGCGGACCAGGCGACCGTGCCCTCCTTCTTGGCCTGCTTGACGAGGTCGCTCGTCGTCGACGGCAGGCTGGCGGTGGTGGCACTGGTTCCGCACGCCGACAGGGACGCACCGGTGACCAGCAGGACGCCGATCGTCGCGGGGAGCCGGAGCCGTCCTGAACGTGTCGCGAGCTTCGAGCCGGCCACGACCTCGAGTGGCCACGTCACTCGCTTCGTCGGGAAGTGCCTCATGGTCGTTCCTTCCTCACACTGGTTGCCGCTCGTGCCGCTCGCAGGGTTTGCGGATCGCTGCCGGAGTGTCACCGCGCGCCGACCGCCACTCCGTAGACCCGCGCGGCGTTGCCACCCAGCACGGCCGCGCGGTCCGCGCCCTCCAGCCAGGACAGGCGCTCCTCGATCCCATCGCGCAGATCGGCCAGCGCCCCGGCCGAGGCCGGGAAATTCGAGCCCCACATCAGGCGCTCGGCGCCGAACATCTCGACGAGCCGGCGCAGCACCTCGGTGACGTCGGCGCCGGGCTCGTCCTGGAGCCGACGCAGCGCGGGCGGGGTCACCTTGAGGTGCACGCCCTCGAAGCGGGCCAGCCGGCCGAGTTCGTCCAGGTGCTCGTACGGCGCGCCGCCCGCCGCGTTGGGGCGTCCCGCGTGGTCGAGCAGCACCGTCATGCCGGGGCGCGAGCGGAGCACCTCGGCCAGCTTCGGCGCGTCCTTGGAGTGCATCTGAATGCACACCGGGATCTGCTGCGCCGTCACGTAGTCCCAGACACTTTGCATGCGTACGTCCGAGACACCCGAACCCGGAGTGGGCACCTTGGTCGTGCCGTCGGACACCCGGATCCGTACGCCGCCGAAGCCGCGCTCCTCGATCCAGTACCGGAGGTCCTCGACGGCCGTGTCGGCGAGGAAGTCCACCGAGCAGACACCCACGAGGCGGTCGGGGTGGCGCTTGAGGGCATCGGCGGCATACCGGTTGTCGAACCCGTAGAACGTGGAGGCCTGGACGAGGGCCGCGCGCTCCACGCCCGCGCTGTCGAGGCTGCGGATCAGCCCGTCGACATCGACGGGGCGATGCTGGGACCACTCCGAGTGGTTGCCGCCGAGGGGCTTGGACGGGTAGGCGCCGGTATCGCCGGAGATGGCGTGGGTGTGGGTGTCGAAGTAGAGCATCAGTTCTCCTGGGGACGGTGGCGGAGCCGGGCGTGTGGGCGGCGGATCAGTGGGCCCGGCTCATGACTGCGCCACGTACTTCGTGAAGTCGGCGAACAGCGACTCGGCCGTCATCGCCGAGCGGATGACCTCCTGCTCGCGGGCGTAGCGGATCGCGGTGTCCAGGGTGGCGAGGAGGGTGTCCGTGACGCCGTACTGGACCACCGCCTCACGGACCGTGCTGGGCGCCGGCGAGCGGGCGAGGTCGATGCTGCGCGTCATGGCCCGGTAGATGGCGCGGACGGCGTCGGGCCGTTCCTCCAGCAGGTCACGGCGGACGACGGCGAGGTGGTTGACCGGGATCCAGCCGTGCTGCTGGAAGTGCTGTTCCTGCCGCGCCTTCCAGTCCGGGATCAGCGGCACGAGGCCGTCGACGTGGTCCGCCGAGCGTGCGCCCATCACCACGGCCGCGAGATCGCCGGCGCGCAGCAGGTCCACCAGCTTGGCGTCGGTACGCTCGACGTTCGCGGGTTCCTCGGCGGAGGCGACGTGCGGTCCCTCGGTCGTCACCCAGGAGATGTCCTGGGAGGCGACACCGTAGGTGTCGCTCAGCATGCCGCGGACCCACAGGCCGGTCGTCTGGCTGTAGGCGCGGACACCGACGCGGCGCCCGCGCAGATCGGCCGGGGCGAGTGTGCCTTCCCAGGCCGAGATCGAGCGGTGGTGGTAGTTGCCGTGCAGCACCACCGGCAGGGCCACCACGGGCCGGCCGGCCTCGACCGCCTGCAGGAGGGTGGCGACGGCGAGCTCGCTCACGTCGTAGCGCAGCTCGCGCACCATCGGGGCGAACGCCCGGTGGATGGGCTCCACCTCCACGAAGTCGAGCTCGCACCCCTCGGGTGCCACCGTCCCGTCCTTGAGGGCGCGGGTGTGGGCGTAGTCGCGGACCGCGACCTTGAGCGGATCCACGCGAGCACTCCCGCCCCGGCTGCCCCGCACATCGGCGTCCGTCGAGAAGGAACTGTTCATCGGTCTCCTCCGAGATCTTTGAAAGTGCACTGGCTGGTCGGCGCATCCGTCTCAACGGACTTCTCCGCGGGGAAGGGAAGTGGGGGAAGCCCTGCTGCACGCCAGCGGTGGCCGTCATCTGCAGCGGTGAGTGGCTCCCGAACTACGACGGTGGCTCGACCGGATGTACCCGTTGGCGGATGTACCCGCTGGCGTATCGGTGTCGGCTGAATTCATCTGTGGATGCCGCTTAGTCGACCTTGCATGAAGCCGAGATTGTCGGACAAGCAGTGACGGGAACGTAACACCGCCGACTTGGGGCTGCAAGAAGTCTGCAGGAATAACATTCGTTTCCTTGACATCTCGGGTCGGTTCCTCGCCGGATTGTTGGACAACAACGGGGCGAGGGCTGCGGCGCGCGACTCGGTGCAGGCGGCGTGAAACCGCTGTTGTGGTCCGCTGTACCGCGCCGCGGGCGACCAGGTCCGGCCGCTTGCGGACAGAGCGGCGCGCAGTCGTCATCCGGCAGGAAGCCGGGGCACGGGGCGGCTGCAGGTGAGGGCGGCGTCGACGAGGGGGCCCTCGCAGCGCGCGGCTACTGCGCCACCACTCCTGCACGAATACCCAGGACTGGAGCCCTACACGGCGCGGTCCCTCGTGGACCGCATCAGCACCGCCACGCCGACCCCCGCCGCGGCCAGTCCGCCCACCAGCAGCGCGCTGCGGGCACCCCAGGCCGCGCCGATCGCCCCGACCGCCGGGGCGCCGAACACCGTGCCGCCCAGCCAGCCGATCGACCAGATCGACATCACCCGCCCCTGCATGTGCGGCACGGCCTCCAACTGCATCAGCGTCTTCGCCGACGAGTTGAACGTGATCGATCCCGAGCCCACGAACACCAGGAGCACCAGTGCCGTCGGCAGGGCCGGCGCCAGCGCTGCGGCGCAGATCAACGCCCCCCAGATCACCGCCGACCACGACAGGGACCGCGTCCCCAGGCGCCGGCGCCGGCGCATCGCCGCGAATCCGCCGACCACCCCGCCCACGCTCATGCACGCCATCGCCGCCCCGTACGCGGCGGGCCCCGCGCCGAACCCGGACGTCGTCAGCAGGGGCAGGCTCACCGGAAACTCCCAGGTGAGCATCCCGGTCACGTAGACCATCGCCATCGGATACAGCAGCTGCGGCGTGCGCCGGATGTAGGCCAGACCGGCCCGGATCTGCCCGCCGGCCCGCTCCGCCCGCTCGGTGGGATGCATCTCCCGCGTGCGCAGCATCAGCAGGCTGACGATCACGGCCACGAACGACACCGTGTCCAGCGCGAAACAGGGTGTCACCCCCAGGGCCGCGATCACGACACCCGCCAGCCCCGGACCCACCAGCTTCGCCGTGTTGACGAACGTCGAGTTGACGGCGATGGCGTTGGGTAGGTGCTCGCGGTCCACCAACTCGCTGATCAGGCTCTGTCGGGCCGGGTTGTCGAAGACGTTGGTGAAGCCCATCGCCAGCATCAGGGCCAGCAGTAGCGGCAAGGTCATGACGTCCGCCCAGGACAGCACCGTCAGCAGTGCCGCCTGCACGGCGGAGCACACCTGGGTGAGGGTGAGCAGGCGCCGGGTGTCGTGCCGGTCCACCACCAGGCCGCCCCAGGCGCCCAGCAGCAGGAGGGGCAGATAGCGGGTCCCGGTCACTACGCCCAGCAGCGTCCCGCTGTGGGTCAGCTGCAGCGTCAGCCAGCCCACCGCGATGTTCTGCATCCAGTTCCCGACCACCGACGTGGTCTGGCCCAGCGCGTACAGCCGGTAGTTCCTGATCCGCAGCGAAGCGAAGGCGCCCATGCGCCCGCCGGTACCGGCCTCGGCCGCATCCGGCACGTCCGGCAGCCGCCGGCCTCGGCGGATGCCGGTCACCGGAGCGCTGCGGCTGACCGGCCGCGCCCGCCGTCCCGCCCCGGTGTCTGGCGGTCGACGGCCGTGACGGCCGGCCGTTGATCGGGCGCTGTGCACCGAAGGCTTTGTGTCTGCATCTGGATCTCCGTTCCCGGGCCGGAGCACGGAGCCATCCCCGAGTCCGTGGCCAGGCGTCAAGGTCCGTAGTAGTGGAGAGTTCTATTGGTTGTCCAACAATCCTTGAGAGTTTGACCTTGGCTCGTTGGGGCGTGGAAGGTTTTTCCTGCACCAATCTTGTCGGCGTGGGTCGGCGATGTTACGTTCCCATCACCAGTTGTCAGACAATGTCTGTGGCGGACGGTGTTGCGAGCAGATGAGTCGACACAACGGATGCAGCCGTCCAGGCGCCCGACGGCCTCGGAACGAGCCGTCGTCCAGGACATCAGCCACAACGACACGGCTCCCACGAGCGCCATCAGCGGCGCGAGCGCACGGCCTCCTGCCCTGTCAACCAGCGGGAGGGCACAGGAGACGAATATGCCGATGAATGAGTTCCACTCGCACAGCGAAGCCCTACGTCGCGCACATCACGCCCGAGCTCCCTGGAAGGTGTCGGCTGGCGATCGAGGGCGTCTCGCTCCAGGTCGAGCGCGGCAAGGCGGTCGCCTGACACGGCCGAACCACCCGCCACCCCAGGCCGTCGTCATTCCCCTGACGCCACGCCCGCCGAGTGAGGTTCACAGTTTTGATATCGATCACGGAAGAGATCGCCGTACCCAGTCCTCCTGAACGCGTCTGGGATGTCATCTCCAACCCCGCGGACGTCGTGTCCTGCATCGGCGGTCGCGGCACTCGCCGTACACCCGGGCCTGCACCTCAAACTCACCCACCGCAACCTCGAACGACTCCGCGACGCCGGCGAGCAGGCCGACGACTTCCTCGGACCGGTCATCGAGGCGTTCGGCGCGGGACGGATCGCCTGGGGATCGAACCTGCCCGCGGCCGAACAGTCCCTGCCCGAACTCCTGGCCCTCGCCGAGGAGTTGCTCGCCGGGCTGCCGGAGCGGGACCGCCAGGAGATCCTCGCGGGCACGGCCCGGCGGCTGTACCCGGGACTGACCGGTGACCGCAGCTGACCCTCCGGCCACCACCGTCCCGTTGAGAGCGACGGTGTGCCGCGCGTCGGCGATACTCCGGCCAGCAGTTGTCCTTTCCAGTAGACCCACGGGGTGATCCAAAGGTGGATTCCAATGGCTTCGACGAGGCGGACGGCGGCCGCACGGCGGCCACCCGTCAGAGTCAGGCGTACGACGGGCTGCGCTCGCTGCTGCTGTCGGGCAGCGTCGAGCCCGGCGCCCGGCTCACCGAGGCCGACCTGACCAGGATGTTCAACGTCTCGCGCAGCACCATGCGGGCAGTCCTGGTCCAGCTGACCCAGGAGGGCTACGTCACCAGCGAGGTCAACCGCGGTGTCCGCACCCGCAGCTTCACGGTCGAGGAGGCCGCGGACATCCTGGAGGCCCGCGAGACATTGGAATCCGCCCTGGCCGGGAAGGCCGCTGAGCGTGCCACCAATGAGGAGATCGCCGAGCTGCGCCGCACGTTGGAGACGATGGAGGACTGCAAGGCCCGAGGGGACCAGGCGGGCTACTCCAAGGGCAACCGCCGCTTCCACCAGCAGGTCAAGGCGGCCGCACACCAGCACACCCTGGCCAAGGCCTTCGACACCCTGCTCTACCCCCTGGTGATGCGCCAGTACCGCAACCTCTCCGCACCGCACCCACGCACCGGCTCGCTGGAGGAGCACCAGGCCATCCTGCTGGCCATCGTCACGCGCAACCCCCAGGCGGCCGCCGCCGCCATGCGCCACCACGTTGCCTCCGCCCGGCAGGCACTGCTGCTGCACGCGCAGCAAGAGCACGCCGACGCTCCCAGTGACGCCCCCTCACGCTGACGAACTGCTCGCCACTGATCAGAAAGAGACCTCATGCTCCAGCCAGTGAAGACTGAACCGGGCTTGGTGGAGGGCATACCGGGACGGGACCGCGCAGTCACGGTATTCCGCGGCATCCCCTACGCGGCACCCCCGGTCGCGGAGCTGCGCTGGCGGCCACCACAACCCCCGGCGTCCTGGCCTGAGGTGCGCACGGCGAACACCTTCGGCCCCGTGGCCCCACAGGCGCCCGGACCCGAACTGGACGGGCTCGACCTGCCGATGAGCGAGGACTGTCTGTACCTCAACGTCTGGACCGGAGCGCCCGCCGCCGACGAGCCGCCGCGTCCGGTGCTCGTGTGGATCCACGGCGGCGGCTTCCGCGTCGGAACGGGCGCCCACCTGCGCTACGACGGTGAGGCACTGGCCCGCAAGGGCGTCGTGGTGGTCACCTTCAACTACCGCCTGGGCGCGCTGGGTTTCCTGGCCACGCCGGAACTGAGCGCCGAGTCCGCGCACGGTGCCTCCGGCAACTACGGGATGCTCGACCAGATCGCGGCGCTCGAATGGGTGCGGCGCAACATCGCCAACTTCGGCGGCGACCCCGAGCGGGTCACGATCGCCGGGCAGTCGGCCGGCGCCGGATCGGTCAACTTCCTGGCCATGTCACCGCTGGCCAAGGGACTCTTTCATCGCGCCGTCGCGCAGAGCCACGCCCGCCACTTCCGTGACCCGGAGCTGCGGTTCCTCGCCTCCTCCTACCGCACCCTGGACGGCGCCGAGACCGCCGGCACCCGGTACGCGGCCGAACGCGGCGCGCGGACCGTGCAGCGGTTGCGGTCGCTGCCGTGGCCCAGGCTCGTCGAGGGCAACGCCTCCGCCGTCGACAGTGCCGCCGACACCGGCGGCCCGGCCAAACCGCCGCTATTCCGACCGGTCGTCGACGGCTGGGTCATCCCCAGCGGCTACGCGGATACGTACGCCCAGGGACGACAGAACGACGTGCACTACCTCGCGGGCAACAACCTCGACGAGAGCGGCGCGGTGCCCGAGAGCACCTTCGCGCTCTACCGGACGGCGGGCCGCAGGACCTGGCGCCCGGGCGCGCCGCCGGTCCACGTGACCCTGGAGGCGTTCGTCGCCGCGTCCCGCGAGAAGTTCGGCCCGATGGCGGAGGAGTTTCTACGGCTCTACCCGGCAACCACGGACGACGAGGCCGGACGTGCCCACTGCGCCGCGGTGCGCGACAACGCCCGGATCTCCACCTGGCTGTGGGCGAAGGACTGGACCGCCCACGCTGGCCGGTCCGTGTACACCTACTTCTGGACCCACGCCTCCCCGGTGATGGGACAAAAGCCCCGCCGCGCCTCGCACGGCTCGGAGATCGACTTCGCCTTCGGCAACCTCCACCCCGAACACGGCGACTGGAGCGACCGGGATTGCGCCGTGACGGAGACCATGAGCGCCTACTGGGCCAACTTCGTGGCCACCGGCGACCCCAACAGCCCCGGCTTGCCACACTGGCCGGCTTGGTCGGCCGAGTCACCGACGGTCATGGAACTCGGCAGCGGCTTCGGCCCCGTCCCGCTGGCGGAGACGCCCCGACTCGACTTCTGGAACCGCTTCTTTCTTACGCAGCAGGCGTGGTGACGACAGAACCTCGGATGTCACATGGCATCCTGACCGCCCCCATCGTCGGCAGAAGGCCGGGATGCCGAGCCGTTGACCACTGCGGTGAACGGCATCCTTGAGACCACGGTGGCGCTGTCCCTGCTGTTCTTCGACCACGGCGCCCGATCGCTGTCGCTGTGACGGGGCGACGTTCGTGGTCTTCCCGCTGCGCTTGCGGCGGTGAGAACGGAAGCTGATGGAGAACGTCCAAGCGAGCGGTCGCCGGCACCATCCGCAGAGGTAAGCGGCCAGCCCGACCCTGGTCCCTTGCCGTGGGGTGGAAGAGGGACGCCCCGCTGACGGTGCCGGGGTGTCTGGTGTCATCGCCCCAACCGAGGGTGCGCACCACGAGCTGATGCCCCTCTTCTGCAGATGTGGCCCCACCGCGCCCGGACAAACACGCCCTCACGCGCTTTGCCCTGACCGGCCAGAGAAAGCATCCGAGACACCAGACCAAGACGTAGCGCCTGCCCCCGCTATCGAACAGGAGAGGAGTGTGGCCCCGCCCATGAGCAGATCCACGCGCATCAAACGTGACGAACACCCGGTCCGACAGGCCGCCGCACCGGCTGGATGCTCCCGCAGCACCGCCCTACGCACCCTCGTCGGGACCGCAGCCACGGCTACCCGGGCTGTCCTTGACATCCTCACAGCGAGCGGCTTCGACGACTTCGGTGCCGGCTACGGCCCGGGCATATGCCTGGTGTTCTCCTCCGTAGACAGCCCCGCCACTGTCTACGGCCTCGCCTTGAAGCACGTGCCGGCCCGCCACCACGACGACTGAAAGACGCGGTGCCTACCTTCTCCCTGGTCGCCAGCGTTCCTCGGGCGCCCCACGTCCGGCCAAAGACGCAGGCTGGGGGAGGGGCGGGGAAGTGCTGGAGCGGTCGGGTCATCGGCCGAAGATTGGGCAAGTCGCTGCCCGGCTCCGAAACTCGCTGCTTCGGCCTCTTTGACGCAGCCCCGCCGGACCCATCGTTTGCTGCGGCAGCGCCCCCAGATACCCGCTCGAGTAGGAATAGGGTTTAGATGGACAAACTATCGCTTTTCTTTCCCTCCCTATGCGGATAGGCGGGCGAGCAGTGTGAGACCGTTCTCGAAGCGCAGTGTGGTCGGTCAGATGTTCGCATTGCAGGTGGCGATCGTATTGCTGCTGACAGTGAGCGCTGTTGCGTGGATGGCACTGATGGACCGGCGTCACGCCCACAGTGCCGCTGCCGGCCAATCACTCGGGGTCGCGCTGAGCTTTGCCAATGCTCCCGGCATGATGACCGTATTGAAGTCCCCCGATGCGACGGCAGCTCTGCAACGGCGGGTCGATGCCATCAAGGCGAGCTACGGCGTCGGGCTGCGCGGTATTCCAACGCCGATCACGGATTGCAGGGTGGGTATGCAGGCAGGGCTGGTCGGTAAATGCGTCGCATGCTGCTGAGGCGGTCGGGATACTCGCTCGGTGACGGAGACTGCACTGCCTCAACCGCTTCGACCTCTTGCCCTGAAGCCCGGAGATCTCGTCGTGATCGCATCGCTGTCCGGTCCGCTCCATGCCGCTTACGAGCCCGACCTCAAGCAGGCGGTGGTCGTGCTTGAGCGAATGGGATTCCGCGTGCGTCGGGCACCGCTATGCGAAGCAGGGCGGCACCGTTGGTGGAGCGCGGCTACGCCGGCCGAGATCGCCGGGGAATTCAATGCTCTTCTGCGTGACCCTGAGGTGCGCGCCGTCATCGCGCATGACGGCGGCCAGACGGCACTCGGCTACCTCGACCTGATCGACTTCGAGGCGGTCACTGCTGACCCCAAGCCGATTCTCGGCTACAGCGACATTTCGCTGCTGCATCTGGTGCTGCATGCACGCACGGGTCTGGTCGGGTTCCATGCCGACGTGGCCACCCCGGGGCTCGGCGGGCACTGGCAGGCGGCGCCCGCAGCACGCCAAGCGGTGCTGGAGAAGCTCTACTTGAGGCTGCTGACCGGTACGGAGCCGATCGGTGCGCTGCCGACCACCGCGTCGTGGGAATGCTGGCGTGCAGGTCGCGCCGAAGGCCGACTGATCGGCGGGCTGCTCAACCGCATCGTGCTGGCACAGGCGACTTCGTACGCGCTGCCGCTCGAACAGTTCGACGGCGCCGTGCTGTTCTGGGAGGAGGCGGGCAGCCACGCATCGCATGTGTGGAGCTATCTGCAGGTACTGCGGCACGCCGGCATCCTCGACCGCATCGTCGGCATGGTCGTGGGCATCCCGACCGCGATCGACGGACTCGACTCGCCCGACACGTCCCCGACCCTGCAAGAGGTGGTCCTCGACGTCCTCGGCGACCGTGACATCCCGGTCCTGGGAAACGTCGAGTTCGGACACGCCGGCCCGAATCTGCCGATGCCGGTCGGCATTCGCGTCGGCCTCGACGCGTATCAGCGGACCTTGTCGCTGCTTGAGCCGGCGGTACGCCCGCTTCGTGGCGCCGGGGAGTGACGGACGGTGGTGCTGCGGTCGGCTGCTCGGGCGGCGAGGTAGGCGGTCCAGTCGGTGAGCGCGCGGGAGCGCCATCGCGTGACGGTGTTGAGGTGGAGGCCGAGCAGGGCTGCGAGGACGGCCGGAGGCATGTCCTGGGCGAGTTGGACGAGGGCGGTGGCTCGGGCGGGGCGGCTGGGGATTCCGTGGTCGGTGAGGCGGCGGGCCAGTGTGGTGCCTGTGATGTGACGGCCTGGCTCGGCTGCGGGGAAGAGCCAGCGGTTGGGGTAGTTCGTTGCCCAGCCCGGTGGCCGCGGCTGGTCGGCGAACTCGCTCAGGAGCCGGGTCAGGGGGGCGGGCAGACGGAGGGGGCGCGGTCCAGGACGAGGACTGTTTCCTGATTCCGCACGGCCATGGCGTCGGCAGGCAGCGCGGCGATCCGGGTGACTTCCTGCCCGAAGAGGAAGAGGACGGCGCCGGAGCAGCGGACGTCGAGCGGCAGGGCTGTGTCGGTCAGACACTGGTGGAGGATCTCCCAGTGGGAGTCCTCGTCCAGCGAGATGGGGTCCGGCCTTGGACGCAGGGGGACCACGAGGTCCCGGCCGTGGCCGCGGCGTGCTGCCCAGACGAGGAAGTCGCGGACCTCGTAACGGGTGCTGCGGTCCGCCGCCAGCCACTTGTCGACCTCGTGCTGGGTAACCTCCGACAGGTCCAACCCCGCCGCCTGCATGGTGCCCAGGAAATCCGCGGCGACGTTGATTCGCGTCTGGGCCCAGCGCAGCCGGTTGGCGAACGCGTAGGCGCGGTGGCTGCGGCGGCGGACTCGGGGGAGGAGGAATTCCAAGCCGCCCGGGCCACCAACCGCGAACTCATGGCGCAGTTGAACAGGGTCGAGGGCCCGTCAACACCGCAGCAGAGATAGGGCGCGCCGCATCGCTTCGCCTCGAAGCTCCGGGTGAACGCCCGTCACGCGACCACGCTCCTGCGGGCCCTGCTCGTCCTGGCGAACACCGAAGTCCGGCGGTGACAAACTATCTCCCGCTCACGCCCTCTGCCGGCAGAGCACCCCGCCCCGGAGCCGCACCGGACCCCATGACCCGCACCTTCAGGTTGAAACGGCCTCATTGGACGCCCGCGGTATGTGTCGTCATTCGATCGATTGACGACATCCCACGGGCATGCGGATGGTGTCCCGCCGAGTGGTGTAGTCACTGGTCGAGCTGATTCGGTTTCTGCTGTGGTGGAAGCTGGGGATCGTCCTCGGTCGGTTGCGTCGTGAGGAGTTCGGCCATGGAGGCTTCGGAGAGGTA
>NZ_JBLTJC010000103.1:0-31051 GCF_048158785.1 Streptomyces colwelliae
GGCGGGCGGGCTGATGGCGGCGAACGCCGTCCTGAAACCGCGCCAGCTCGGGACGATGTGGCAGGCCATCCGCACCGGCGGGATGCCCCGGGATCCGGCCAGGCCCTGGGAGGGCTATCTGCGTGTGGCCGGCATCGAGGTACTGACCCCGACGGTCCGGCGGATCCGCTTCGAACCCCTGGCCGGCGACGCGATGCCGTTCTCGTTCGCCGCCGGGCAGTACGTGAAGGTCGATCTGCCCGTTGCCGTCGAGCCGATCGAACGGTCGTACTCGATATGCAGCAGTCCCGGGGAGAACGGCTTCGTCGAGATCGCGGTGAAGCACGAGCCGGACGGGCTGGGCTCGGGATTCCTGCATGAGGAACTGGAGGCCGGGTCGGCACTGCGGGTGAGCGGCCCGCACGGCGAGTTCACCTGGGAGCCGGGCACCGAGGCGGACCCACTCTTGCTCATCGCCGGGGGCGTCGGTATCACCCCGCTGATGAGCGTCCTGCACGCGGCCGCCGACGCCGGTCACACGGGGCGGATCGTCCTGCTGGCGAGCCACCGGACCGAGGACGAGGTGCTGTTCGGGCCGGAGATCGAAGCGCTGCGGTTCCGGCTGCCGGGGCTGGAGGTGTCGGTCTTCGCGACCGACCGAGAAGGGCGGATCGGTCTCGACGAGTTACTGCCCCACGCAGGCCCGACGACCCGCGTGCACCTGTGCGGGCCGGCGCCCATGATGCAGGACCTGATCGGCTGCCTGACCGAACTGGGGGTGCCGCGAGAGGCCATCCACACCGAGGCGTTCGTGTCCGGCCGAAGCAAGGAGACCCGCCGGGAGAAGGCGCACGCCATCGCCGTCGCCGCCGCGGCGGCCGGTGTCACCGAGTTCATGATCGACACGGTGAGTGGCGCTCCGGCGTTCCCGTGCAGCCCCGGGCAGTCGGTCCTCGACGCCGCCAACGCCGTCGGTGTCGCGTTGCCCCAGTCGTGCGGCGAAGGCGCTTGCGGTACCTGCCGGGTGCGGGTGCTCTCCGGCGCCTACGAGACCGATGACCGAGGGATGTTCTCCGCCGACGAACTCGCCGCGGGCTGGCGGCTGGCCTGCCAGACACTGCCCACCGAGGACCTGGTGATCGGTCAGTAGGACGGTCCGGCCGCGGTTACCGTCCGCGCCGTCCCGTCGACAGCACGACGGACCACGGCTTCCGACCCGCTACGCTTGGGCCCGGCCACCTGGTACGGCCTCCTCATCGTCATCGCCGGAACGGCGTGCAGGCGCGCGGAGACATGTCCGCGAGCCCTGTGCGGCGCGCGAACTTCGGCGAGGCGGCGAAGACCCTGGCGGAAGACTGCGCGAATGCCGGCACGCAATCGGCGTAGTGCTGTCCGGAGCTGCCTCCGTGCTGTGTGGTTCTGGGACGCAACTTCCTCTGGAACTGCGCTGCTCGGTGATCGGCACGTGGACCGGCTGCGGGCCGCCGATGCATCGGTACCGGCCGATCGGGCACCTGATTCCGCCGCGACGGCGCCGCCCAGCGGTCGCCTCGGTGCATGGACCCAGGCTGCGGACCAACCGTAAAGTGGCTACGCCGCAGCCGATCGTGGTCGGGCCGTGAGTAGGGGTAGGGGTGGGCATGGCTTCCTCCGGCGGACACCTGCGTCTGCAGATCCTCGGTCCGTTGCGGATCTGGCGGGACGGCGTCGAACTGGACACCGGGCCACGGCAGCAGTCGTACCTGCTCGCGGTGCTGCTCGCCCGCGCGGGCGAGCCGATCAGTACGAGCGAGTTGGTCGACCTGATCTGGGCCGAGGACATCCCGGCGTCGGCCGTGAACATTCTCCAGAAGTACGTCGGCGCACTGCGACGGCTGTTCGAGCCTCTGCGGCCCGTCCGCGAAGCCGGCTCGTTCCTCCACCGTCGCGGCAATGCCTACCTTCTCACCGTCGGCTCCGCCACGCTGGACCTCGTCGTCTTCCGTGAACTCGTCGATGCCGCCAGGGCCGCGTTGACTCGACACGATCACGAGGCGGCCCTCGATCACTACGTCGGAGCGCTCGGGCTCTGGCACGGCCCGGCGGGTGACGGCATCGCCGACGGGACAAACATCACGACGGTCTTCGCCGCACTCGACAACGAGTTCTACGACGCGTGCACGGCGGCGGCGGAGCTTGCCGTGTCGATGGGCCAACCGGAGCGGGTGCTCGCGGCTCTGCGACTGGCCGCATCGATGGCACCGTTCAACGAACCCGTGCTGGCAGGTCTCGTCGGCGTTCTCGGCGCTGCCGGCCGCCAGGCGGAGGCGCTGAAGGTGTTTCGTCAGGTCCGCGACCGGCTCTCCGAGGAACTCGGCATCGACCCGGGGCCGGCGCTGGAGGACGCACAGCGGCGGATTCTCACGCAGTCCCCGGCGTCGCCGCTTGAGCAGGAGAAGGACGAGGAGGTAGGGCGAACCACGGCGGCCACCTTGATCGGCCGGACCGAGGAACTCGCCACGCTGCGGCGCATCGTGGAGCGCGCGCTCGCCGGCGACACCGCGATCGGCGTTGTCGAAGGCGAACCGGGCGCAGGCAAGACCCGGCTGCTGGAGGAGGCCGCCGCCGTGGCGGGCCGGCTGGGTGCACTCACCGTCTGGGGTTCCTGCCTGGAGGGAGACGGGACACCGGCGATGTGGCCATGGGAGCAGGCACTGAGCCAGGTCGTCCACAGTCTGCCCGCTTCGGCGAGCGAGCAGTGGCTCACCGGCGGGCTGGGAGGCCTCCTTGCGGCGCGGGACGACGCAACCCGGGAACTTCCTGACGGCAACGCCCAGTTCCGGCTGTTCGAACAGGTCGTCGCCCTCGTCGGACAAGCCTCGGCGCGGCGGCCGACACTCCTGATACTCGACGATCTCCAATGGGCCGACGTCACCTCCCTGCAGTTGTTGCAGCACGTGACGGGACGACTGCCCCAGGGCGCCGCGATCATCGGCGCGTTACGTGACCGCGCACCCACACTCAGCCCGGACCTCTCCCGGGTGCTGGCCGCTGCCAGCCGGCTGCCCGGTCACCGGAGGTTCCGGCTCGGTCCGCTCGGTCCGGCCGACGTGGCCGAACTCGTCCGCCACGAGGTCGGCCAGGATCCCGGCGACGCCGTCGCCCGCGCCATCCATGCCCGGACCTCCGGCAATCCGTTCTTCGTCCGCGAACTGTCCCGGCTCCTCAGCGGAAACGGCGCGATCGGCGACGGCGACACGTCCGCCTCGGCCAGGGTCCCGTCCACCGTCCATGACGTCGTCCGCGACCGGATGGCCGGGCTCGATGACCGCGCCCGCGACCTGCTGCACGTGGCCGCGCTCATCGGCCGCGACGTCGACCTCAGGCTGTTGTCCCGCGCCACAGGCGTGGACGTCGCGGACTGCCTCCACCGCCTGGAACCGCTGCATACTCTCGGGCTGCTCGAACCCGGACCGCAAGACCCGTCCTCGCTCCGTTTCGCGCATGACCTGGTGCGTGAGTCGGTCTCCGAGACTGCGACGAAAGGGCAGGTCACGCAGCTGCATCTGTGTGTCGCGGACGCGCTCGAACAGATCCATGCCGACGACGAGGACGTCGCCGAACGCCTCGCGTACCACCTGTGGGCCGCCGGCCCCCTCGCCGAGCCCGTGCGCGTCGCGGAGGCGCTGATCCGCGCCGGGCGCCGCGCGGCAGCCAAACTCGCCTTCGAGTCCGCCAATCGACAACTGCGCTCCGCGATACAGGTCACCCGGGCTTCCGGATTCATGGAGCTGGAGTTCTCCGCCCTCACGCTGCTCGCCATCGTCGTCAGACGAGAGGCGGGGTACGACGCCTCGACATTCGATCTGCTGGAGCGGGCCGAATACCTGGCCGGCACCCTCGGCCGGGAGGCGGAGGCCGCCGACTTCCTCTTCATCCGCATGATGGGTGCCTACACCTCCATCGAGAAGGGCCGCGGGGAGTTGGCCCGCCGACTGCACGAGCTCGGTCAGGTGTCCTCCGATCCGGCTGTCCGACGCTACGGCCGGCACGCCTGGGGCCTGCATCAGTGGGACATCGGCAACATCGGCGAGGCGTACCGGTCCTTCATCAAGGAGGATGTCGCCGCTGTCGGCGGCACCGTCGCCCCGGACGAGGAGACACCGCTGAGGCGGGACGGCAGCATTCCCGGGGAAGGGCCCGGCTGGCGGGCAGTCATGACCGCGCTGCACGGCGATGTCGACGCGGCGCTTTCTTTCGTCGACACCTGGGACACCCCGGGGGATCCGTACGGGGCCTCGGTCTGGGTCTACTACACGACCATGATCACTTCCATGGCCGGGGACGCCGAAGCGGCACGGCGAGCCGGCGAGCGGTGGGCCGCTGCCGGCTTCGTGCGTCTCCGCGCCAACATCGACCTCTACATCCGGCAGTTCTGGTGCTGGGCACGCGCCCTCACCGGTGCGGATCCGGCCGGCGCCGCGACCGAGGCCGAGGAACTCCTGGCCGCCCACCTGCTCGATCCGCCGCAATGGGGCATCGCCTACCACTACGCACTGATCGCCGAGATGTGGCTGGCAGCCGGATCGCCCGATCGGGCCGAAGCCGCCCTCGACCGAGCCGACCAGGCAATGTGGGACTTCGGCCAGCGTTACGCCGAAGGGCTCCTTCTGCTGCTGAGGGCGCGCCTGCTGCAGGCCTGCGGTGCACCGCTCACCGCTGTCCGGGCCGCCGCCGAACGCGCCTACACGCAATCCACCAAATGCGAGGCGCACCTGTTCGCCCGGCGCGCCGAACAACTCTCGCAGGACCTGGAGGCAATCCATGACCGCAGGCCCTGATGACGAACAGAGCGGGCTGACGGCCCTGGCCCGTGGGCTCTCGGCGCCGAAGGGCTTCGTCGACGCCAGCCTTGCCGCCCCCGCCCCCGGAACGATTCGCCTGCTGGGTGGCATCCCCGCGCCTGCGGCCTTGCCGGTCGAGGCGATCGGCAAGGCATCGGCGCAACTGTGGCAAACCCCCGACGCCGCGGTCGCGAGCCTGCAGTACTCGCCGGCGCGCGGATCCGCCGCACTGTGCGACTGGATCGCGCAACGGGAGGGCGTCGACCCGAGCCGGATCGTGGTGACGAACGGTGGCATGCACGGCCTCGCACTGGCAGTGCTGACCGTTGTCGAGCGCGGTGCCACCGTCGCGGTGGACGATCCGGTGTTCCCGGGCTTCCTGTGGGCCCTGGAGGTGTCGACGACACAGATCCTGCCGGTACCGGTCGTAGCCGACGGCTTCGATGTCGAACACCTTGCCCGGCGGCTCGCCACTGGCGCACGGATCGCCGCGGCCTACACCGTGCCCGACTTCCACAACCCCGCCCAGGTCAGTCTCTCAGCGCCGAAGCGGCAGGCACTGATCGAGCTCGCCGAGCGGTACGGCTTCTACGTGATCGTCGACAATCCGTACCGCGAACTGCGCTTCGGCGGCCAGGACCAGGGTGTCGCGGTCTTCAACCAGTCGGATCGGGCGATCCACGTCAACTCCTTCACCAAGACCCTCGGCCCCGGCTGGCGCGTGGGCTGGCTGGTGCTGCCGGACCACCTCGTGGACCCGGTGACCCGGCTGCGCAACCGCCTCGACGTACACACATCCTCGGTGACCCAGGCGATCATCGAACGGCTGCTCACCGACGACGCCCAATGGTTCGACGGGGTCGTGCGCAGCGCCACCGCGCTCTACCAAGAACGCGCCGGCGTGCTGATCGACGCCCTGCGGGAACAACTCCCGGGCGCCCTCGACATCGTGGCCCCCGAAGGCGGGCTGTTCCTCTGGCCGCGGCTCACCGACGACGCTGTGGACCCTGCTGCGCTGTTCCGGCGGGCGGTCGCCCACGGCGTGGTCTACCAGCCGGGCGAGTTCTTCGCGGCGGACCCCCGGGAGCGGTCTTCGGGCCGGCACCTGCGGTTGTCCTATAGCGACCGCAGTCCGGAGGAACTGCGGGAGGCCGTACGACGGCTGGCCCTGGCCTTCTGAGGACGCACGCGAGCAACGACAGTCCCCTGTGCTGGATTTCCGGAAGGCGGCTCATGACCAACGTTCGGCTCCCCCTGCGCGCACTCGTTCCGTTCGCCGCCGGTTCGATGGGCATGGGCATCTGGGTCACGGTGCCAGGCATCTTCCTGCTGTACTTCCTGACAGACGTCCTGGCGGTGCCTCCGTTCGCGGCCGGCCTCGCGCTGCTGCTGCCGAATGTCGCCGATATCGTGACGCACCCGTGGGTGGGCCGGCTCTCCGATGCCGACCTGTCCGGCGCTGGCCACCGCCGGAGACTGATGGTGGTCGGCTGCGTCGTGGTGCTCGCCTTCGTGGCTTTGTTCGCCGTGCCGTCGGACCTGCACGGGACGACCGCCGCGATCTGGGTCGCGGTGGCGCTGGCCGCCGGCAACCTGCTCTACTCGTGCTACCAGGTTTCCTACCTCGCCACACCGGCCGACCTGGGCATCGGCTACCACGAGCGGACCCGCCTCATGGGGTACCGCAATGTCGTGATCACCGTGAGCGTCCTGCTCGCCGGCGTGGCCGCGCCGGTGGTCGCCGGCGACGATCCGGACGTCGGCGACTACACGAGAATGGCCCTGCTGCTCGGCGCGGTCATGCTCGCGGCGATGCTGGTCGGCGTCACCGGCGTCGCCCGTCTCAACCGGGCCGCGCCCGGCACCCCGGCCGAGCCGGGGCACCGGGGCGGGCTGCTGGTGGCGTTGCGCGACCGGCAGTTCCGTGCGCTGACCGCGTCCTATCTGACCGTCGCGATCACGATGAACCTGGTACTGGCCGCCATGCCGTACTTCGCCGAGTACGAGCTGGGCCGCCCCGCGGTCACGACCGTGCTCATCGCGGCGTTCATGGCACCGGCGGTCCTGACCACGCCCCTGTGGGTACTGGTGGCCCGGCGTCTCGGCAAGCAGCGCGGTCTGCTCGTCGCCCAAGCCGCGTTCGTGGCTGGCTCGTTGGTGCTGGCTCTGGGCGCCGCAGCAGGCCTGCCCCTGCTGATCGCAGCCGTGGCGGTGCTGGGCGTCGCGTTCGCCGCGATGCAACTCATGCCGCTGTCGATGGTGCCCGATGTCATCGCCGCCGCCGGGCCGGCCGGTAGCGCCAGTGCGGGCAGTTACACCGGCGTGTGGACCGCCGCCGAGGCCACAGGTGGCGCGTTGGGGCCGTATGTGTACTCGGCCTGCCTTGCTGCGGGCGGGTTCGTGGCCAGTACCTCGGGCGAACACACCACGCAGTCTCCCGGCGCGCTGGCGGCCGTCCGCTATGGCTTCACCTTGGTGCCGGCCGTGCTCATGACGATCGCCGTCGTGCTGCAACGCCGGTACACCTTGGACGAGCACGCCCACGCTGCGGCGCCGCGTGCCGTCGCCCGGGAAGAAGCAGCGGGGTGAGGTAGCCGAAGGTCTTGTGCTGGCGCAGGCGAGGCAGACCCGGCCCTCGGTGGTGGGCAGGCAGGTGATGTCGCCGACCGGCTTGATCCCGTGACGCTCGGCATGGATGTCGCGGCCGATCAGGTCCGGACCCGGCTTTGCCGTTGCATTGGGCCGGGTCGGCGAACGCCTTCCTTCACTCAATTTCGCCGACGGATATTTCACCGACGCGTTTCCGGTTTTGCGCGAAGGCGGCTTCCCCCTGCTTGACAACAACGGAACCGATGGTGAAGCGGCCCCGGGAGGGCGCCGGATTTCTGTTCAGTGCTCGTCAAGTATCCGGTTTTACGCTGACCCGCGATCACCACGGAGAACACCGGATACCGAAGGGTGCATATCGATGACGACAACTCGCCGGGCGCTGTTGGCAGGATCCGCCGCGGTCGTGGTGGGCGCCGCGCTCGACGCGCCCGCCGCGCGGGCGCACACCGGAAGCGGCAGCGGCCTGAAGCCCACCGTGGTACTCGTGCACGGCGCGTTCGCCGACGCCTCCGGCTGGAACGGGGTCGCCTCCCGGCTCGTCCGCGACGGCTATCCGGTCATCGCACCGCCCAACCCGCTGCGCGGTGTGGCCTCCGACTCCGCCTATCTGGCCGGCATCCTCGCGACCCTCAGCGGCCCGCTCGTCCTCGTCGCGCACTCCTACGGCGGGATCGTCGTCACGAACGCCGCGACCGGCAACCCGAACGTCAAGGCGCTGGTCTACGTGGCTGCGTTCGTGCCCGATCAGGGGGAGACGCTGCTGGGCCTGCAGACGAAGTACCCGGGAAGCAGGCTCAGCGAGGAGGCGCTGGACTTCCGTCCCTACGGTGAGGGCCTCGTCGACGGCTACATCAAGAAGGAGTTCTTCCACGACGTGTTCGCCGGGGATCTGCCGAAGGCGAGCACCGAGCTGATGTGGGCCGGCCAGCGGCCGGCGGACGTGCGCACCCTCGGGGAGCCGTCCGGCGCCCCGGCGTGGAAGACCATTCCGTCCTGGTACCTCGTGGGCCGCGACGACCAGGTGCTGCCCCCGGCGGCGCAGCGGTTCATGGCGCGCCGGGCCGGCGCGCACACCTTCGAGGCCGACACCTCGCATGTCGCGATGATCGCGCAGCCTGCGTCGACGGCCGCCCTCGTCAAGCGCGCCGCGCGCTGACGCCACCGAACCGACGAAGCCAGGAGGGGACGGCGATGTTCGAGCGATTGGGCCGGACGATGGTCAGCCGACGGTGGTGGGTGATCGGCCTGGCCGCGGCCTTTCTGGCGCTGGGCGGCATCTGGGGCACGGGGGTCTTCGGCTCGCTGACCACCGGAGGTTTCGACGACCCGGCCGGCCAGAGCTCGCGCGCGGCCGCACGTGCCGAGGCGACGCTGGGCCGGACCGGCAACGACGTGGTGGTCCTGTACACCAGCCCCAGCACGACAGTTGACGACCCGGCGTTCCGGCGATCCGTCACGCAGACGCTCCAAGAGCTTCCCCACGACGTGGTGACCCGGACCGTCACCCATTGGAGCACCGGCAGCCCGGCCCTGGTCAGCCACGACCGGCACGCCACCTACGCGGTGCTGACCCTGGCCGGCGAGGACGAGGCGCAGCGCGGCGAAGGGCTGGACGAGATCGAGGACGAACTGGCCGCGCCCGGCCTGCGGACCCAGGTCGGCGGCGCCACCACGGTCGACCGTGACATCCGCGAGCGGGTCGCGTCGGACGTCGCTTTCGCCGAGGCGATCTCCATACCGGTGCTGCTCGTGCTTCTGGTCTTCGTGTTCGGCAGCGTGGCCGCGGCGAGCCTGCCGCTCGCCATCGGCGGCCTGGCCATCCTCGGAGCGCTCACCGCGCTCCGCGGGATGACCTACCTGACCGACGTCTCGGTCTTCTCGGTCAACGTGGTGACGATTCTCGGGCTGGGCCTGGCGATCGACTACGGCCTGTTCATGGTCGGGCGGTTCCGGGAGGAGATCGCTCGCGGGCTCGGTGTCGAGGACGCCGTGGCCCGCACGATGGCCACCGCCGGTCGTACGGTCGCGGTCTCCGGTGTCACCGTCGCCGTCTCGTTGGCCGGACTGCTGATCTTCCCGATGACCTTCCTGCGCTCGATGGGTCTCGGCGGGCTGTCCGCTGTCCTGGTGGCGATGGTGGCGGCACTGACCGTGCTGCCCGCCCTGCTCGCCGTCCTAGGCCCCCGGGTCGAGGCACTTTCGGTGCGGCGGGCGTTCCGCCGCCCGCTGCCGGCTCTCCCGCAGGACGAGGTGGCGCACGGGTTCTGGTACCGCCTCGCGCACAGCATCATGCGCCGCCCGGTCGTCTACGCGACCGGGGTGCTCGCGGTGCTGCTGCTGGCCGCCGCGCCGTTCCTGCGCGTGGAGTTCGGCGGTATCGACCCGAGGGTGCTGCCGGCGGGTACCGAGAGCCGTGTGGTCTCGGAAACCGTTGACCGGGACTTCGTCCGCAACGGTCAGGTGCCCGTTGAGGCGATCGTGACCTCGTCGGACCGGGCCGGTCTGGAGCGCTACGTCGACGCCGTCCGGACTGTCGACGGGGTGTCCGGGGCCGAGGTCACGGGTCGGTCCGACGACGTCGCCCGGGTCACGGTCATGTACGAGGGCGACCCCATATCGCCCGAGTCGCGGGATCTCGTGAGCCGGATCCGGGCCGTACCGGCACCACCGGGTGGTGAGGCGCTGGTGGGTGGCCAGACCGCGCAGTTGGCTGACCAACTCGACGCCGTGGGCGATCTGCTGCCCTGGATGGCGCTGATCATCGGCGGCGCCGGCTTCGTTCTGCTGTTCCTCGCCTTCGGCTCCGTCGTGTTGCCGGTCAAGGCGATCGTGATGAACATCCTGTCGCTCGGCGCCTCGTTCGGCGCACTGGTCCTGATCTTCCAGGACGGCCATCTGTCCGGCCTGTTGGACTTCACCTCGACTGGCACGCTGGAGGCGACCCAGCCGATCCTGGTCCTCGCGGTCGTGTCCGGGCTGTCGATGGACTACGAGGTCTTCCTGATGTCCCGGATCCGCGAAGAGTACGACCGGACCGGCGACAACACCGCGGCGGTCGCGGTCGGGCTGCAGCGCAGCGGCCGGGTCATCACCAGCGCCGCACTGCTCATCCTCGTCGTGATCGGCCTGTTCTCCGTCTCCGGAATCACGTTCATCAAGCTGATCGGGGTGGCGATGCTCATCGCGGTTCTGGTGGACGCAACCATCGTCCGCGCACTGCTGGTTCCGGCCACGATGCGGCTGCTGGGTGACGCGAACTGGTGGGCACCGGCGCCGCTGCGGCGTTTCTACGCCCGCCACGGCCTCCATTGAGGCGACGACCGCTGAGCGAAACGAAACGTTCCGTTACCTGCCGATCGGACTCACCTCATGCCGGTATTGGACGACGAACAGTTCCACAGGCTCGCCGGGTACGGCTCCGTCGAGTATGCCGATGTCGGCCGGAATCTTTACGCGTCCGGCGACAGCTCCTACGACCTCTTCCTGCTCCGGACGGCGGCCGTGGACCTCGTCCGGGATGCGACCGCGATTGAACATGAGCGGCTGATCTACCACGGTGGTCCCGGCGATTTCCTCGGCGAGCTCAACCTGCTGACGGGCCAGCACGTCTACCTGACCGCCCGGGTGGTGTCCGCCGGGACGGTCGTCCGGATCGGCGCGGCGACGTTGCGCCGGGTCCTCGCCGAGCAGGTCGACCTCGCCGACCTGCTGATCGAGGTGTTCCAGGAACGACGCGAGATCATCCGGTCGGCGGCCGACAGCGCCCTGGAGATCGTCGGCCGGCCCGACACCGCGCAGACCCTGGAGCTGCGCACATACGTGACACAGATGCTGCTGCCCCTTTCCTGGCTCGACGCGACGTCGGCTTCCGGGCTCGCGATGATGCGATCGGTCGGGCTCGGCGAGGACGATCTTCCGGCGGCGATGGTCCACGGTGCGGTGCTGCGGCGCGCGACGCCCGGATCGGTCGCGGAGGCGCTCGGCCTCACCTACCGGGCCGACGGACGTCCGGCCGATCTCGTCGTGGTGGGCGCGGGCCCGGCGGGTCTGGCCGCCGCCGTGTACGGGGCGTCGGAGGGGCTCGTCACTGTGCTGCTGGACCGTGGCGGGCTCGGCGGGCAGGCCGCCAAGAGCTCCCGGATCGAGAACTATCTGGGCTTCCCGCAGGGGGTCAGCGGCGAGGACCTGACCCGGCTCGCGATGATGCAGGCGCTCAAGTTCGGGGTCCGAATCTACTCGCCCAGCGCGGTCGCCGGACTCGATCTCGCCGACGAGCGGAGGCCGGCCGTACTGCTGGAGGACGGCTCGCGGATCGAGTCCCGCGCGGTGATCGCCGCCACCGGGGCCCGCTACCGGAGCCTCGACATCCCTCGCTGGGCGACGTTCGAGAAATCGGGTTGCATCCGGTACGCGGCGACCGAACTGGACGTCCGGGGGTACGAGGACCAGCCGGTCACGGTGGTCGGAGGTGCCAACTCGGCCGGGCAGGCCGCACTGTCCCTGGCCGCCCGCGGCGCGACGGTCGATCTGATCATCCGTGGAGCCGACCTCGGGACCCGGATGTCGTCCTACCTGACCGACCGGATCCGGGTGCACCCCCGGATCCGGCTCCACACCGGCACAGCGGCCCGCGAACTGGTCGGCCACGACCTCCTCACATCGATCGTCGTCGACCGGGCCGACGGGCGCCAGGACCGGCTGGATTGCCGGGCGTTGTTCTGCTTCATCGGCGCCGACCCAGTGTCGGACTGGATGGCGGGCGTGGCCACCGACTCGGACGGCTTCATCCTCACCGACAGCCGACTGCCCACCAGATCGTCCGGGGCGCACCTGCCGTTCCAGACGAGCGCCCTCAGGGTCTTCGCGGTCGGCGACCTCCGCTCAGGCTCGATGAAACGCGTCGCCACCGCCGTTGGCGAGGGCGGGAGCGCCGTCTCCTCAGTTCACACGATGCTCGCCGGCGACTGAATCTCGAGGAGTTCACCGCGGTTCGTCCGGAGGGAATCCACGAGGTCCGGCTGGGCGGGCTGAGGTACCCCGAACCTTCCGGACAGCGACCCAGGACCCTCGCCGCATCGCGATCAACATCCTGCCGGATTCTGGTCGAGATCGGCCAGGAACCTCTCCGCGCGGCGAGCGAAGAGGTGGGCCCCGCGTTCGCCGGATCGGGCGCGGGCTTCGTCGGCGGCGGCTCGCACGACGTCGACGGGTTCGCCGCGGGCGTGCAGCAGGCGCGCGCGCAGCAACAGGAGAAGCCCTTCGGCATAGCGTTGGCCGTGAGCCTTGATGGCCTGGTCGGCCTGGTCGGCCTGGTCGAGGGCGGTCGCGGCCTTGTCGGGCATCTCGGCTGCCAGCCACATCTCGGCGATCAGTCCGTACCAGTAGGCGAGGCCCCATCTGGGTGGGTCGAGCAGGGTCGCGGCCAGGAGATGTTCGGCCTTGGCCGCGGCGCCGGCCGGGTCGTCGCCGGTGAGGGCACGGGCCCAGTACCAGTCCAGCCGTATATAGGCTTCCTGCGCGACGCCGGGAAGGTCGGCGCTGGCCGCGACCCACCGCTCGGTCGCGTGCATCGTCCATGCCGTGTCACCGGCCATCGAGGCGGCCATGGTCTGGTAACGGGTCCAGCCCGACATCTCAAAAGGGTCTCCCTCGGCCTGGTACACCGTGCCGAGCAGGGACCGCCCCGTCTCGACATCGCCATGCAGCGTGGTGATCACCCCCAGATAACCGATCCACTCGTCCTGGATCCGCCAACGTCCGAGGTCGTCGCGGCGTCGAATCGGGACACCTCCGACCTGGCCGGCAAGGTGGTACAGGCTTTGCTGAGCCGGCCCTGGGTCCGGGTCGGCCGAGTTCGCGAGCAGCGAGGCGACGCCGTCCGCAGTGGTACTGCCTAACCAGCTGAAACACTGAAAGGCCGCGCCGATGTCGCCGATGTCCCAGTGGTACAGGCCCCAGGCCTGCCGGCCGTACGCCTGGATGATCGGGTCCGCGGACGCCTGGCCTTGCTCATGCAGTCGGCGAGCCCACATGCCACGGTCTTTCTCGGTGGAGACGTAGGCCCCGGTCATCCGAAAGAAGAGGAACTCGGCTTCGGCCGTCTCGCGGCCGAGTCTGCGGGCGAGATATGCGCCCCGTTCCAGCAGATCGAACGTCGAGCCGCCCATTCCCGGGGGCTCTACGGCGAGGAGGTTGAGCAGCGACAGGACGGACAGTTCCAGCTCCAGCAGCCCTGCCGTCCGGGCGATCTGGACGGCCGATTCCAGGTTCCGATAGGCGGCTGCGAACGCGAGCTTGGTCGCCGCGCGGTGACCGGCGCGCGCCAGCGCCTTCGCGGTGCGACCCGGGTCGGCCAGGGGGCTGGCGCCCCGCAGGTGGTAGGCGAGGCGTTCGGCGACGGACTCGTCGTCCGCATGGATGCGTTCGAGGGCGTCGGCGACGCGCAGATGTAGCTCGGCGGCCTGCCGCCGCGCGGTGGTCTCGGTGACCGACTCGCGGACCAGGTCGTGCGCGAAGCGCCACGAGAACGGGTCTTCCGGCTTGGTCTCCAGGAGACCGAGTGCTTGCAGCGGTTCGAGGCGTTCGAGGCAGTCCGCGATGTCGATGCCGATCGCGCGGGCGAGCAGTTCGAGGTCCACGTCGCGGCCGATGACCGCGGCGGTGCGCAGTAGGTCGTGAGCGCTGTCGTCGAGACCGGTCATCCGATCGCGGACGACGTCTCGCACGGTGGCCGGCACCCCGGCCCGTACCGATGCGCCGCCGCCGCCGAGCGAGCCGCCGTCGCTGAGCAGCCGGGACAGCTCTTGGACGAAGAACGGATTGCCGGCGGTGCGGGCATGGATGCCGCGGGCGACTTCGGCACCGGGCTCGTGGCCGGTTTCGCGGCGGATGAGCTCGGTCACGTCGGTCAGGCCGAGCGGGCCGAGCGGGCCGAGCGGGATCCTGCGGTGGCCGGGCAGCCGGCTGGCCGCGGCCAGGACCCGCGACAGGCTGGAGCCGGGTGTGGGCGCGCGATCGCGTAGCGCTCCGATGATCACCGTGCCAGCGGGTAGCCGGGCCGTCAGGTGGCCGAACAGCTCGAGCGAGGCGGCGTCGGCCCACTGCAGGTCATCGACGATCAGCAGCATGGGCCGTTGCTCCGAAGCCTGCCCGACGACGGTGACGACCTGCTCGAACAGGCGGAACTGCGCACCGCTGTCGGGAATCGCCCGCCCTGCAGCGTCGTCGTCTCGCGATTGGAGGAGGCCGCCGAGCTCACTGGCGAGCCACTTCTCCCGCAACGGCGCGGGCAGGCCGTCGAGAATCGGGCGCAGCGCCTGTTCCCAAGGCCACATCGACGGTGTTCCGTCGCCTTCCAGACACGAGCCCCAGACGACCAGCGCGCCACGCCGGCTCGCTTCGGCGGCGATCTCCTGCAGCAGCCGGGTCTTGCCCACGCCCGGCTCGCCCTGGACGATGCCGAGCGCCGCGCGGCCGGTGAAAGCTGTCTCCACGGCTTGCCGCAGTAAGGCGAGTTCCTCGACCCTGCCTACGAGGCCGGCTTCCGTTCGTGCCGATGCGCCAGCCGTACTCGCCACGGACGGCGAGGCCGGGAGCTGCGTCAGCACTTGCAGGTGTGCGGCCTGCAACTCCGGGCCGGGACCGATGCCGAGCTCGTCGGCGAGGCAGGCGCGGACCCTGTGGTACGCCGACAGTGCCGCGGCCCGGCGTCCCGCGGCCCCCAAGGCGGTAATGAGGCCGGCGTGGACGGGTTCGTGGAACGGCGCCGTCGATGCGGCCAGTTGCAGCGCCGGCAGCACCGATGCCGGTCGGCGCAGCGACACCGCCAGCTCGGCCGCTTCGGTGCACGCGGCGTGGAACTCGTCGTCGAGAGCGCTGAAGGTCGGCAGCGCGGTCGACCTGTGGGTGAACCCGTCGCCCGCACGGCCCCGCCAGAGGCCGAGCGCTTCGACGTAGCGATCGAGCGCCGTCTCCTGGTGTTGCTGTGCCAGGGCCTCTTTGGCGGTCTCGACGAGTTCCTGGAAGGTGAGGAGGTCCAGGGTGCCGGGGGCGGCGATGAACAGGTAGGCGTTGCCGCGGCGGTGCAGGTAGGAGCCGGTTTCACGGGCGGGGATCGCGGGTTCGAGCAGTCGCCGCAATGCGCCGACGTATTTGTGGATGATGTTGAGCGCGCTGTTGGGGACGTCGTGGTCCCAGATCAGGTCGATCATCTCGCTCGTGCTGATCGGCCTGCCCACCCGGGCCAGGAGCAAGGCCAGCAGATAGGCCTGTTGCCGGGGACCGGTATCCAGTTCGACGCCCTCGCGCCACACCCGCAGCGGGCCCAGGACCTGCAGGCGCAAGGAAGTACTACCGGCTGGCCGATCGTCGTCGCCTGGCCGGACGGGATGAACGGGCAGGGCCACGTCGACTCCCGGATGATACGAGAGGTTGCCAGCTTGCAAACCGTCAAAATCATACTGGTCGTCGTCCCGCCAGACCCGCAGCGGGCCCATGATCTGCAGACGTGGTCGCGACGTCACGGACAGGGACCTCCCAAAATCATCTGAGGGAGACCTCCACCGTCGGCTCGGCGTCGGTGGATGCCCAGATGTTCGGGCGACGGCAGTAATAGACCAGGGCGGGCGGCATGTTGGCCCACACCGTCCGGCTGATGACGACCTCGTCGAACCGTGATTGCAGGGAACGCAGCAGCCGCCGGGCCGGTGGGGCCCAGCGGGTGTGCGTGTACGCGAAGGTGGTGAACACCCCGTGCGGCGGCAGGGCCGCGACCACAGCGGACAGCACGTCGCGCTGGCGGCTCTCGGTGAACGCCGCCCATGGAAGGCCACTGACCACCACGTCGATCTGGCTGAACCCCAGCCGCGCCAGCACCGTGCCGAGGTCGGCCGCGTCCGCGTTCACGACATCGGCACCTGGACAGACGGCGGCCAGTTGCTGGGCGAACTGCGGGTTGACTTCGACAGCGATGTGCCGTCCGCGTCCCGCGAGGCGCTCCTGAATGGTCTGGGTGAACGCACCGGTGCCCGGGCCGAGCTCGACGACGATCGGGGAACCCGTTCGTGGCACCGCTGCCGTGGCGATCCTGGCCAGCGCCGGGCCGCTCGGCGCGATCGCGCCGACCGTCATGGGATTACGGGCGAACTCAAGAAAGAAAGACACGGCCCAGTCCTGTTCGATTTCATGGGCTAATCCGATCAGAGCCACAGGGCCGGAGAATCACCCGTCTTGACGGTTGTTCCGGCGTCTGAGACGTCAGTGTGGGGCAGCCTGACGGGAGGCGTACTTGCGCTCGATGTCGCGAGCGAATCCCAAAGTCTCGCCACGTACGTGGCGACGGATGAAGAAGGGCGTCGCGATCGTCGCCGACAGGACTTTCAACAGAGGCGACAGGTTGAGCTCGACCGTACAGCGCAGGAGGGAAGCGCCGTTCGGATCCGGCTCGGCGGCCATCATCCACCGCACCTCGGCGCGGGCCGGGATGAGGTGGAACAGGTAAGCCCTACTGCGCTCCGACAGCAGCTCGAAGCCGCGCGCGTCGGCGGCGATCTCCCGATAGTGCTGAACGATCAGCGTCCCGCCGATCGACTCAACGTTGATCGTTCCGCGGGCTCCGTTCGACCGGGTTACCCCTGCGGCACGGTGCTGCGGTGACGCAGCCTGGTAATCCTCATCGCTGAGCGAGAAAATCCATTCCTCGAGGTCGACCTCGGCCATCGGTATCTGCAGTTCGGTGGCGTGACTGGTTTTCACGACGACCTCCATTTCTGGAGGGTCTAGCAGAAGCCCTCCTTCTGACTGAAAGCTACGGCGGGGCACTGAATGAGTTCTGGACGGACAGTGAACCCGAGTCTCAAGGCGTAGTGTGCGATGCGCTGCGGAGCAGGCCCAGGGCGGCCAGGCTGTTCGCGGTGTCCAGGATCGTGTCCTCGATCGGCCGGGGCTGCCAGCTCAGAACCTCGCGTGCCTTGGCGCTCGACGCCTCTCGCACCACGCCGAGGTCCGGGACGACCGTCGCGAATCGAGGGCTCACCCGCGCGCAGAGGCGCACCGCCCAGTCTGGCACCGTTCGGGTCGGCACCCGGGTCGCCTGCGAGCCGAGACGCGCGCGCAGCAGGCTCGCGATCTGCGGCAGCGACACAGTCCCCGCGGTGGCCAGGAAACGCTCGCCCGCCGCGGCAGGCTCGTTCATGGCGCGCACGTGCAGGTCCGCGACGTCGCGGACGTCGACCATGCCCCAGTTCAGGCGGGGAAGGACCGGCAGTTCGCCGTTCAACAGCTGCTTGATCACCTCGACGTAGACCGACAGGTCCGGGCCGAGCACCGGGCCGAGGATGCCGACCGGGTTGATCACGGCCAGCTCCATCCCGCCGCCCGACCTGTCGACGAAGTCCCATGCCGCCTGCTCGGCGATCAGCTTCGACCGCGAATAGGCGATCAACGAGGGGCCGTCCGGATCGCTCCAGTCCGCCTCGGTGAAGACACGGGCGTAGTCGCGGTGGCCGTACCCGACAGCGGCGAACGACGACGTCAGCACGGCACGGCGGACACCAGCGTCACGGGCGGCACGAAGCACCCGCAAAGTGCCCTCCCGGGCGGGCACGATCAGCTGGTCGGGATGTTTCGGCGCTCTCCCCGGGAACGGCGAGGCCACATGCAGCACGGCGTCGCATCCAGCGGCGGCCGTCGCCCAGCCGGCGTCGGAGGTCAGGTCGGCCACCGCGAACGACAGGTCCGCGCCGGGCTCCATCATTGCCCGCACAGCCTCCTCTCTCCCAGGCGAGCGCACGGTTGTGCGGACCTGGTGCCCCTGGCTCAGCAGCTGCCGTACACAGTGAGCGCCAACGAATCCGGAACCGCCGGTCACGAGAACAGGCATGGTCGACCTCCTCAGGTCAGAAGCCGACGTCATGGACGGCTGGGCGTGTCCGATTTCGCGAGCTGACGGTTCAGCCAGCCTTCGACCTGGCGTGCGATGTCCTGCCAGCCATGATCGAACACCAGGGAGTGGCCCCGGCCCGCCATCTGAATGCAGTCGGCGACCGCAGGCGAGCGCCGGTACAGGCGATGTGCGCCGCGTGTCACGGCATCCGGGACGGTGTGGTCTTGTTCCCCTGAGGCGAACAGCAAGGGGGCACGGCGTCCCGTACGGGTGTCGACGGATGCCGCCGAACGCCGTCGAAGGTTCGCGGTGGCGACTTCGAAGATGGGACGGCCGGGTCCGGGTATCGCATAGCGTTCATGCAGCGCGCCGGACTCCTCCGCCGACACGGCGTTGCCGAACCCGTATCGGAACTGCTCGGCGGTCAACGAGACCGTCCGGCGGGCGTTACCGAGTCGGCTCAGGACGGGAAATGCCGCACGCAGCTGGGCCGGCGGGAGCGCCCTGACCCCCCTGATCGGCGCGGGGTCGATGGCGACGGCCGCACGAAGAGAATGCGAGATGTTCAGCTTCTGCGCGATGAGCCCGCCGACCGAGTGACCGATGACGACAGGCTCCCGCTCCATAGCGGAGATGATCCGGCCGTAGTGCGCGGCGATGTCGTCCAGGCCGACACCGGCAAGGCGATCAGGTGTGCTGCGGTTCTCGTCGACGGTGTTGCTGTCGCCAGGCCAGCCCGGAGCCATCGGGTCATAGCCTGCGGACTGGAACGCCTCGATCCACGGTGCCCATGAGGAGGAGTGGATCCACAGACCATGAATGAAGATCACGGGAATCTCGGAAGAAATCATATCCGGATCCAACATCGGAGCACTTGATTATTTGTGAATTATCGGCGGGCCGTCGAGGAAGGCTGAACTTCTCGGAATCCATGCGCTCCCTGCTGGAATCGGCCTTTTTAGCAGTGGACGGCCATCGGTGCTGACCGCGATTCGGCTAGCGTCCGCGGGCTGCTGCGCTGGCACGGGGTGCGCCGAGGCGCCAAGAACCGTCCCAAGGCCGGTTGGGCCGGGCTTGTCGACGATCAAGTTTTTGGTTCTGACCGCGATTCCGTGAATCCCCAGGTCATGATCGAAGCAGGATGCGGGTGCGGAGGAGGCGGAACGAGGCTCGGCCGTACATGGTCCGCTTGATCGTTTTAATTCGGTTGACGTGGCCCTCGACGATGCCCGAGCTCCACGGGAGGGTGAGGCCGGCGGTGACGGCATCGAGGTCGAGGCACAGGCCCTGCGCGAAAGCGAGGACGGGGGCGGGTGCGTCTCGTTCGACCTCGCGAACCCACGCCAACAGTTGATGGCCACGACGGTGTTGGAGCAGGTCATGGAAGGTGCGGGCAAGGTCGCAGGCTCGGGCGATGTCGGGGCAGGCCAGGCGAACGCTCAGGAGTTCGTCTTCCTCGTGGCGCTCCAGGGTGCCGCGGGGCAGCATGATCCATTTGGTGATCTTGCGTGGGCTGGGGAGGGAGCCGCGGGCGGGTTCGACGGTGCCGGTTCGAAGGCCGGCGACGTAGCGGCGCACGGGCAAGTCGCTGCCCCGGTAGCCGCGTTCCCGGACCTCGCGGTAGAGGTCGGTCGGGCTGGTCACGCCGCTCGTGAACCGCTCGGTCAGGTACTCGGTGAAGGGCTCCAGCACGCCCTTGGGACGCCGCATCCGCGCGGAGGCCGGCAGCTCGTCGAGGTCGGTGTCGCGGAAGTGGCGGACGGTCTTGCGGTCCAGGTGCAGGCGGCGGGAGATCTCGGAGACGGAGCATCCTTGCCCGAGCAGACGGTGGATGTCTGAGTAACGGTCGACGGTGCGGACAGCGATCTTCGTGGGTGGCAGAGTCGGCGGAGGCAGGGGATTGATGATCCGCCGGGGCTCTGCATTACGGTCGGCTTCGGCCTGCTTGCGCAGGCAGGAGCGGTGCTGGTGGCACGTCTTCTCGACCGCGGAGGAGAGGTTGTTGAGCAAATGCCAGCGGTCGGCGACCTCCTGGGCGCCTGACGCGGCTTCGCGCACAGCGCTGGAGTAAGCGCTGGCCCGGTCCCTGCAGATGATCTCCGCGCCGGAGTGTTCGCGCAGCCAGGCGGCGAAGGTCGCCGCGTCACGGTCGGGCAGGACGTCCACCACCCGGCCCGCCTCAATGTCGACCAGGACAGTGCCGTAACGCCAGCCCTTCCGGAAGGCGAACTCGTCGACTCCCAGCACCCGAGGCGCCTGTTCGGGCACCGCCGGGGCCGTGAGTAGCCCCAGCAGATGGGTACGGCCGGTAGGAAACTGGAGGACCCGGCACAGTCGTTCACCGGGACGGCCGCCCAGGAACGTCGCGATGCTCTGCATCCATCGCCGAAGGCCAATGCTGTGACGACGGTACCGCTCGCTCAGATCCGGGACCTGCTCGACGAATGTCCTCCGACGGCATGAGGCCCGGTCGCAGAAGAACCGGCGCACGCTGAGCCAGATCGCCAACGTCCGCCCCACCACAGGGCGTTCAGCCACCCGCCGCACATACCGAGAGTGCACGCGACGTCCAGGCCAGCCACAGTCCGGACAGACTGGTGGCCGCCCGCACGACGACGCCTCGACAGAGACTCTCTCCGCAGTGACGTGCACCGCGGTGACACGCACATCGATCCCGGGAAACAGCACATCCTCGATCGCCACGGCCCCCATACCTGGGCAATCCCCACGAGAAACGTTCCCGCAGTCAGACGACGACCTGGGGATTCACGGAATCGCGGTCAGAACCAAAGTTTTTCCCCAGGTCGGGCGGTTTGAGCGTCATGTAATTCCCCATCCTGAATTCTCCTAGAGGGCGTCTGAAAAGCCTGTCAGCGGGCAAGTTGCCTGGTAGCGGGGCGATAGCGCACTTTCGGGGGCTGGGGTGTGCGGGCTGCGTACCCGTTACTCGACGGATCTGTCCGATCCGGAGTGGGAGATCCTCCGTCCGCTGGTTCCAGCAGTCAGGCCCGGTGGGCGGCCGGCAAAACACGCGCGGCGGGAGATCCTCAACGCACTGGTGTACTGGCTGCGGGCCGGCTGCGCTTGGAGACTGCTGCCACATGACCTGCCGCCGTGGCAGACGGTCTACCACTACTGGCGACAGTGGCAGCAAGAGGGCGTGTGGGAGCGGATGTTGACGGCGCTGCGCGAACGCGAGCGGGTGCAGCTCGGCTGCGATCCGACTCCCAGTGCGGCCATCGTGGACAGCCAGAGCGTGCGGGCCAGTGAGCGCGGTGGCCTGCACGGCTACGACGGCGGCAAGAAGGTCAGCGGCATCAAGCGCCACTTGCTCGTCGACACCCGCGGCACCGTCCTGGTGGCTTGCGTGAGCCCGGCGAGCGTTGGCGACCGAGATGGCGCCGTGGTGCTGTTCTCCCGGGCTTCCGATGCCTTTCCGCGTCTGCGGCATGTGTGGGCGGATCAGGGTTACCGCGGCGCCGACTTCCACGCCTGGGCCCGGAAGACAATCGGTATCACCGTGGAGGTCGTGCAGCGCCGCGACGGAGGATTCCGCTCGACCTGGGCACGAGTGGGGGAACCGCCTCCAGCAGTGCCCCTCTTCGCGGTGGTCCCACGGCGTTGGGTGGCAGAGCGGAGGTTTGCCTGGCTGTCGGTGCCGCCGCCTGTCGAAGGACTACGAGTACCTGCGCGTCTGTTCGGAGAACGCCATCTACCTCACCATGGCCTTGCTCCTCGTACGCCGCCTCGCAAGACCAGCGCGCTGACAGGCTTTTCAGACGCCCTCTACCCATGGCCAATTACTGTAGGCAGCATCCGGAGAACCAAGTCAGGGCGAAGAGCCGCAGCCAGAGCGATGGTCACTCTCATACTCGTCGCCTCGGCCGTACTGGCAGGGAACGCCGCGTCGGCGGATCCGGCACCACCCGGGGCATCGCGGGCGAACCCCGAGGTGACGTTGACGGCCGGCGGTGTCCAGCGTTCGGCGGCGGACATCGTCACGTGCACGCTGTACGCCAGCAAGCCCAACTACAGCGGCGGGCAAGATCATGGGAACGGGGGGAATCAGCTCGTGCACTCCGCACGCACCGGATTCCTGCAACAGCGAGGACGACGTCGAGATCTACCTCACGGGGCCGGGCATCTGGTCGACGGCAGCCGCGAGTTCTAGGCAGTACAGCTGCCCGCCGCCGTCACGTTCGACGACCTCGTCGCTGAGCTGTGATTCGACGTCGACCACCTACTCGTACCGCACTCTGACGGTGGGGTCGATCTTCTACGGCACCACGACCAGCGGCACTGCGACCAGTACGGTACTCAACGTGAAGTGCCTTTAGAGGCAGGCTGTCCGGTGCGGGCAGACGGCCGACGCCTGTCCGCACCATCTCGCTGGACGAGGGCCTCAGGTGACGGCTGAACCGGTTGCTGCCGCGGAACGTCTCGCGGGCGAGCTGATGCGCAGGCGCCTGGCGGACCGCGACTTCGACACTCACTTCCGTAACCGGTGCCGGAAGTGGGGTGTCGACCCTGCCACGTTCCTTGCACAACTGGAGAGCGTGGTAGTCGTTGCCGTGCTGGCCACGGGCGATGCCGCACGGGTCGAGACCCCTGATGACTGGTGTGCGGTCGCGGCAGCCGCTCTGCGGCAGCACAACGACGTAGAGCTGTTCGCTGCCCTGCCCGCTGCTCTGCCGGAACCGGTCCGGCTGCGTATTGATCAACTACGGCTCATGTCCACCGGCTTGACGTCGCAATCCGCCCACCGGTGGGTGCGGCTCTCCGACACCGCCTCCGAGTTCCTCGAACCCGCCGCCTTGCTGTGACGGAGAAGACGCCACCGCACCTCCCCCTTCGAGGTGGACGCCACGCCCGAGTGGCTGACGGGCCTGATCGAGCAGTACACCTCGAGCACCTGGTAGCCCCGCCAACCCCCGGTCACAGGACGGGGGTTGAGCGTTGCGCCGCCCAACTCGCCGTGAGAGACGGGGCCATGGCCATGCAACTGACGTCGTCCATCGCGACCGGTGTGATCGGCCTGCTGGGCATCCTGATCGGCGTCCGCGTTCGGGCGGTGGTGGCCAAGGCCCGGCCCGAGGACTTACCGCATATTCTTCCCGGCCTGGGTCAGGCCCTGGCGTCGCTCGCCCTGTTCCTGCCCTGGGGACACGGGACGAGGGCTCCGACCGTGGTTCCGGCCGTTCGGCCGGAACGCAGAGGAGGCCGTCGGCAGCCGCGGGGATGAGGATCGGGTCAGGCCGACGGTGATGCCCCCGTCGGCGTGGCCTGGTCGGCGGGCTGGTCCAGCTGCTGCTGCCGGCGCCGCTGTTCGTTGCGGTGGTCTTCGACGCGCTGGGTGAACAACTTCAGCGCTTGTTGTTCCTGGTCGGGGCCGAAGTTCTTGTAGGGGCCGATGCCGAGGTTGACGGCGTTGGCCTCTTCCTCGATGGCGTCGGCGGTCTGCAGCAGGAAGTAGCTGCGCTCACGGTACTTGTAGTAGCCGGTGAAGGCGGCTGACAGCGTGACGGTGAAGCCGATGGCGACGATCGTGACGCTCTGCCAGGTCAGCTTGCCACCGGTGTCGAGGGCGGCAACGGTCGTCGTGGACGCGGAGCCGATCATGATGAGGTTCTGCAGCACGTTGTGGACGAGCCGGTACTTGCGGCTGTCTGCCCGGTGCTGCTCGATGACCCCGGCAACATCCTCGCGGTAGAGGCTGCGCCGTTCCTTCAGCGTCGGGTAGTAGAGGGAGCCGAGGAACCGCAGTTCCTCGCGCTTGGTGTCAACTTCGTTCATCAGGGCGGCCAGGCGTGGGCCCCGGCGCGGAACAGTCACGATGAGGACTGCCACAGCGATCAGTATGAGCGTGCCGCAGATGATGGCGATGCGGAGAAGCGTCGCGGGGGAGTCCCAGGCCAGGACTGCCCAGCCCAGACCTGTCAGCAGGGAGATACCGGCGACGATCAGCGCCAGCAATCCGATCTGGACGGCCGTCGTGCGGCGGGCCAAGTCCCGTTCCGCTTGCTTCACTTCGTGCCGGAGCTCGCGCAGCTTGGACCTTTCCGCGGCTGCCGCTCTCCGTTGTTCGGCGCTGAGGTACTCCTCAGCATCGTTCATGCGACTGGACGCGTCGTTGTCAAGACTGCGGTCCACGGAGCCCCCTCATCTGCCGTCTGGAATCTCACCGACCTTGCCACCTCGGCCGCGGCCGTGTCAGGGCGTTGATCAGCCAGTCACCAGCGGGATTGCGTCCCCGGGGCCCAGGCGGCCGTGGGGACCGCAGGTTGGTGCCTGTCAGCGCGACGATCGGCCAGCTGCGGAGCGGGGCTGGCCGGGCGGCGAGTGGCGCCCCGCTCAGCCGGCCGTCGCCTGAGAGACGGCGGTGCTGCCGCACTGCGCGTCGTCCCACTCATCGAGGACCGCGCGCAGCATGGCGGCGATTTCGGGATGGACGTTCTTGCGCGCGGCAGCACCGCGCAGATACTGCTCGGCTCCCTGGAGCAACCCCGAGCGCGGGGAGCTCACCACCATGGCCCGGTGGGTGCCGGGCGGCGAGACGTGGCTCCAGGTGGTAACTCGCGTGAAAGTGTCCGGGTCGTCTTGCGTGAAAGTGTCCGCTAAAAACGCTCTGTGACCTGCTTCTTTGGCGTGGCGAATCTCTTTGTGGGCCGGACATTTTCGCGCAAGATCCCAGGACACTTTCGTGCAAGTCCTGATAGGCGGAGGAGCTGCTGAACAGGAGTTTTATGCTCGAGAACAACGCAGTTCGGCGACGGTGGCAAGTGGTCCGAACGGGCCCCCACGCGCAGGGACTGGACGGAACGTCGCGCTGTTCCTGCTCGATGTGCGTGGACTGACCCCTACACGTACTGACTGGACTTGTTGCGGGCGGCGGCGGTCGGTGGGGACTGACCCCCACGCGTAGGGATGGGACCTTGTCGACCGTCTCCAGCACGCGGCCGATCCGGGCTCACCCCCATGTGTAGGGACGGGACACCACCAGTCCCGCGCTCTCGGCATCCTTGAACGACTGCCCCCCCGTGTAGGGACTGGACGTGGGGAAGCTGGCCACGCTGATCGTTCCGGTGGACTGACCCCTACGCGCAGGGACAGGGCTTGCAGTTCGACTCGCCCATGGTGGAGACGAACGAATGACCCCCACGCGCGTAGGGACTGGACGAACTCAAGACGCCGGGCGACTTGGGTGTAGAGGGCGAGCCTCTCCGCGTAGGTATTGGACACGATGGTGAGGGCTTGTGTGGCTGTGACGTTGTTCAGCGGCCCCGGCATGTTGGCTTCGATCGGCCCCTGTTGGTGGGTCGCACGGGTGCATTGAGGGGTGGTGACGGGGCGAAGTGGCCCCACCTCGGCGCTTGCGGTGAGACGGTTCCTGTGGTTTCCGGCAGGGGCGGTGCTGCGGATGTCTTTGTCCAAGCAGGAGCTGTTCGACCGGATCCGGCGGGACAGCTGGCAGCGGCAGCTGTCGATCCGGGCTCTGTCGAAGAAGTACGGCGTTCACCGCCGCCTCGTACGGGAGCGCTTTCCTCGCCCGTCCCACCCCGCGCCGCCGGGCGGTGCGGACGTCACTGTCGGCGTACACGTGAACGTGGCCCTGGCAAGATTTTCGTGAAGCGGGGCTGTGCCACCGTGCGCCGATGACGCTCCGTCACGGGTAGTGGGACCTTCGGCGAGTGTGATGACCTCGTACGAATTGCGTCGCCGCACCTCGATGCGGTGCGGGTGGAACGGGTGTGGTCGTCGGGTGGCGTGGTCCGGATCGCTGCCCGTACCAGCGAGTTGATGGTGGCGTGTCCGGACTGCCGGTGCGCGTCGGCGCGGGTGCACAGCCGGTATTCCCGCACGCTGGCCGATGTCGCTGCCGGGGGCCGCCCGGTGCTGATCGGTCTGGCGGTGCGGCGGTTGTTTTGTGACAGTGCGGACTGCGGTCGGCGGACGTTTGCCGAGCAGGTGGAGGGGCTGACGGTGCGCTATCAGCGGCGCAGTCCGCTGCTGCAGCATCTGGTCGAGATGGCCGGGGTGCTGCTCGCCGGCCGTGGCGGGGCCCGGCTTTTGCGCATCTTGAAGACGCCGTTGTCGCGGACGAGTGTGCTGTTCCAGTTGATGCGCATGCGGCTGCCGTCGGTCGCGACAGCGCGGGTGCTGGGCGTGGATGACTTCGCGTTGTACGCGGACGTCTACGGCACGCTGCTCGTGAATGCCGACACGCGGCTGCCGGTCGAGTTGTGGGCCGGGCGCGATGCCGGGCAGCTGGCCTCCTGGCTGCGTGCGCATCCAGGCGTCGAGGTGGTGTGCCGGGACGGTTCGCTGGTCTACCGGCAGGGCATTGCCGAGGGAGCCCCGGACGCGGTGCAGGTCAGCGACCGTTTTCATCTGTGGCAGGGGCTGTCGAGGCGGGTCTCGGGCATCGCCGCGGCCCACCGCGGCTGCCTGGCCGCGGCAGTACGTGAACCCGAACCGGCCCCACCGCCGTCGGGTGAACCGTGCGAGGCGGCCGATACTCCCGCCCTCCGTCATGCGAAGCGACTGTTCGAGACCGTCCAGGGGTACTTCGGCACGGCCCGCAGCCTCAGTGCGATAGTCCGCGACCTCGGCTTGAACCGCCGAACCGTGGCCAAGTACGCACACGCTGCCTGCTGGCAGGAGTGCGTACGGCGCACTCCGTCCCGCCGGTCCACGAACCTGGACCCGTTGGAGTATCTGAGGCAGCGGTGGGAGGAAGGCGAGCACACCGCGACCGTGCTGTACCAGGAGATTGCCGCCAAGGGCTACGGCGGTCACTACCAGCGGGTCAAGATGGCCATCGCGCCGCTACGCCGCGGTCTGCCGATCGACACACCGCGCGAGCGGCCGCCATCGCCCCGCCAGGTCGCCCGGTGGATCACCACCACACCGCCGAAGCGAGGCCTGCACCCCACCGAGGCACTCCGTCGACTACTTGAACACTGCCCGGAACTCGACCAAACCCACACTCTGGTACGGCAGTTCGCGGCCATGCTCGACGCCCGCGACGCCGCCCCGCTGCCGGACTGGCTCGACCAACTCACAGCCACTGGCCTGTCTGCCCTGGCGAGCCTGGCCAACGCCATCCGCGAAGACCAGCCGGCGGTCATCCAAGGGATCACCACCCCGTTCAACTCCGGCGTCAACGAAGGCCGGATCACGGACCTGAAGCTCCAGAAACGGATCATGGCCGGCCGCGCCGGCGTTCCGCTCCTGCGCCACCGAGTCGTCCTCATGGCCCACCTCCGACGCCGCTACCCGTGACGGAGCGTCACCGGCGCACGGTGGCACAGCCCCGCTTCACGAAAATCTTGCCAGGGCCAGACAAGCCCGTACGCCGACATCTGCCGCAGTTCCTCTTCGGTGACCGCGACGATCGGGGTCTTGGACAGCTTGTATCCCTTGCCGGTCTTCAAGACCGGGACTTCGCGGTTCTCAACCTCGCCGACCTTCCGCACGCGCCCCGGCCCGTGTCTGCCCGATGTTCTCGCCCCGTCCGGTCTCCGGCCGGGGCGAACGTGTTCATGCGGCTGGCTCGTCGGCTCTGTTCTGAACTGCTGCGGGGCATGGCCTGCCCGTCGCTGGAAACTGGCCCTCTACCGTGTGGGTGGGGGGAGGGTGCCGAGCGACGGACCCAGGGGCCTTGGTGCAGTCGCATGGACGAAGGGTAGGGGTGCCGCGGGTGAGGGGAGTGGGGGAAGGGGCCAGGGCAGGATGGTGGTGAGCAGCGGGCCGTGCACGATGTCGGCGGTGAGGTGTCCGCCGATGCGGTCGCCGACGGCTTCAAGTGTGTCGAGGACGGCCGGCCGGTTGTGGTGGTCGGCGCGGTGGCGTTCGGCCGCGTCCCAGAACGGGTGGACGTCGGCGGCCTGAAGGGAGGATTTCTGTCCTGCTTCGAAGCGCTCGCGTGGTTGTCCGTCCACCCAGTGTTCCAGGGTGTGCAGCGCGTTGGCTCCGTGGTTGAAAGCGACTGTCTGGGTGCCCTGGGAGAGCGCTGCCAGGACTGCGGGCATGATGCCCTGGACGCCAAGAGTCTCGCAGCAGAAGGTCCATTCCCGGAGAGATCCGACTCTGAGGATGGAGCTGTCCGGGCCCGGCTGGAGGAGTTCGTAAGCCTGGGGGAAGGCGATGCTGCTGGCCTGGGAGGGGTCGGCGCCGTAGCGTCGGATAGCTGTCTCGGGGGTCACGCCGTGGGTGAAGGTGAGGCACATGCCCCCGTAGCCGCCACGCAGTATCCAGTCCCAGCTCGGGGACGGCTCGGTCATTCGTACTCCTGTAGTTCACTTCGGACCCGGCTGCTCCCAGGGCCCTGCCCTGGGAGCAGCCGGGTATATGGGAGTCAGACTGTGATGACGACTAGGTACTTCTCAAGATCGATGATGCGCTCGTTCTGGTTGTTGTTGCCCACCTTGCCGCCGGCTGCCGAGTTCTGGGTCAGTGGCACGTGGCCGCGAGCGCACGGTTCGTTGAAGGTGACCGCAGGAGCGTTGAGATCCTGGTAGATATGCCAGATACCGTCGCTCTCCAGCTGAGGAATGACGTCCGCGCACAAGGCGCCGTTCGTGCCTCCCTGGTAGGTCGAGGCGAAGGGGTATTCGTCGCAGCTGTCGCCGGGGACGGTGTCCGGAAGCGTCACGAAGGGCCTCGACGCTCCGCCTTGGCATGTGGCCGTGCGATTCCCTGTCTGGGTGGTCAGGTCGGCGAGCCGCTGGACCGGGTTAGCCTGGGATCCCCAGTGGTCGATCAGGTAGTTCTCGGCGAAGCCGTAGGTGGCGGCGGCGGCGCCGTAAACGGCCTGAGACAGTTCGAGTTTAGGCCGGACGTCGGAGATGACACAGCCGGTGCTGGTGTTGTCGGCGAACATGGTGTCGCAGCGCACTGTATGGGGGTTGCTCCAGGTGGCATCAATGTTGATGGGGGTGGTTCCGGGCTGATTCACCTTCAGGTCGTATTTGGTCGTGATGTTGCTGACCAGACCTGCACCCGGTGCGGAGAGGAAGGTGACATTGCCGGTTGCCGACTGGCCGAGCTTCAGCAGCCGACTGCCGGCCCACGGATTGGGCACAGTCGCGGTGCACGCGGCGGTGCAACTTGACGTGAGTGTCATTCCCAGCCCTGTTTCCAGGACCGTACCTGTGGCCTCGGAGAGGGTGGCTGTCTGAGATTCCTGCCACTGGCCACTGTATGCCGACAGGGTGGCGGTGGCGCTGACCAACACGACACCCGTGCCGAGGACTGCGCCTTGCGGGCTCCAGCTGGTGAGAGTGGCCTTATAGCTGTTCAGACAGTAGCTGTGTCGATCGTAGGAATATGAAGCGGGCGTGGTGCTGCACGTCACCGCAGCTGGTTGCGCGCTTGCCAGCTGACTGCTGCGCACCGGGTTGCTGCTGTCGGACGCCCCCGTCGTCTGGATACATGAGATGGCGGCTCCGTCCTTCCGCGCGGCTGAACCTGCGGGCAGCTGTGTGCAGTGGCGGGCTGATGATTTCAGGGGGCTCGTCAGGCGTGAGGCTGACTGCGGGGCGAGGTCTTGCGGGTCGAAGGTGCCAAGCAGTCTTCCGTGGGCGGGAGCGGCGTCTGCGTGGGCCCCTGGTGCGGTCGCGAGAGTTACGGCGGCTGCGGCAGCGAGGGATAAGAAGGCGGAGAGTACGCGACTTGTACGGACCTGCATGAAGATCCCTTCGGGTGGCTTGGTTGGTGTCGCTGTCAACTTCCCGGAATGCGGCGTGATCGTATAAGCGGTCTCGATCAACTTGCCAGGCGCAGCGGCCTCGTTGGCTCGATGTCACTCGGGTGATCAGCTGTTCAAGGAGAGTTGGCCGAGATGAATGCATGGCGCAGCGGCCACTGGTGGCGAGGAATTGGGGAACACCGCGGTTCGGGAAGAACGCGTCAGGGAGTTGCTGGTCGGCATTGCCGCGGGCCTGCTTGCCAGGCTGGAAGACCTGCCGTAACACCACCCCAGATCTGACCCGTCTGCTGAACTACGGCTGGACGGTGTGGTGTTGGCTACGGACGAACCGTCCGGACAAGGGGTGGTCAAGGTGGCTGTGACGTTGTTCAGCGGCCCCGGCATGTTGGCTTCGATCGGCCCCTGTTGGTGGGTCGCACGGGTGCATTGAGGGGTGGTGACGGGGCGAAGTGGGCTCTGTCAGCAATCACGGGGAGCCGTCACGGTCGGTGAGGGTTGTGTTCGATTCCAGCGTCTGTGCCGGGGTACGCCGTACCCGTACCACCACATGTCTGACGCTCCATCAAGTCTGTACTGATCAGGCTGGATGGATGTGCTGCTGTTGACGTCTTGGACATGGGCGCACATGAACTGTCCTGGCAGGACGCGCTGTTTGCGGGTATAGCGGTGCTTGTCGAGGCGACCGTATGCGGCGTGGATGCGACGATCATCAAGGCTCGTGGCCGGGGTGGTGATGGGAGCTGTCCGAGCTGCGGGTGCTCGTCGACTCGTGTCCACGATCGCTATCATCGGCAGTTGCAGGATGTGCCGCTGGCCGCCCGGCGGGTGCAGATCGTGTTGGAGGTCCGCCGGTTCGTCTGCACGAAAACGGAGTGTGCTCGACGGACGTTCGCCGAACAGATACCGGGCCTCACCAGCGCGCACGCCCGCTGCACCGACCGGCTCGGGGCACTGCTGAACGTCATCGGGCTGGCCCTGGCCGGCCGCGCCGGAGCGTGCATGGCTGCGGCGCTGGGCATCACCGCGGGGCGGGTGGGGCTGTTGGAC
>NZ_JBLTJC010000104.1:0-30868 GCF_048158785.1 Streptomyces colwelliae
TCGGCTTCCGAGGAGGTCGTCGGTTGGGGGCAGCGGATGGTCGAGTTGGCGGCGCGTCCGCTCGACGAGGAGATCCGCGTGCCGCAGCCGGCGGGTGGCCGGGCGGCGGGATCAGGTGAGGTAGTCCTCGGGGCCGCCGCGGCGGACGGTGTCGAGCGTGAAGCAGTGGAAGCCGCCGCCGAACAGGCGCCGTGTCCTGGGGAACGGCCGGCACGGCAGGTACGCGTGCGTGGACCATGCCGGAGTGGGCGACCAGGGCTCCCTCGGCGCCCTGTTTGGTGACCACCAGGGGGACATGGCGGCTCAACTTGGCCGCCGCGTCCGCCGGATCGGGCAACCCCGTGAGCAGGCACGCCTCGTCCCGGCTCGGCAGCAGGACGTCCACCCCCTCGACGAGCGCGAGGAAACGGTCGACGCCCAGCTCCACCAGGAAGCCCGCCGACGCCGGATCCAGACTCACCGGCACCCCACGCGCGCGTGCCGACTCCAGCGCCACGGCCACCAGCGCCCGGCTCGGCTCCGAGAACAGCAGATAGCCCGACAGGTGCAGCCGTATGACGCCGTCGAGCAGCGCGTCAGACCAGTCGTCGGGATCGAACCGCAGGGCCGCGCCGCTGTCGGTGAGGAACGTCCGCTCGGCCGCCGCCCCCGTGTCGACCAGGCAGATCACCGTCCCGGTCGGCGCCTCCGGATCGACGACGAGACGGGGCCGCACACCGGAGGCGACCAGCTCCCGCTCGTGCCAGACCGCCGCGTCCGCACCCACGCGACCGAGCAGCCGTACGTCCGTGCAGCCCCAATGGGCCGCCCAGCAGGCCACGTTGGCGCCCGCGCCGCCCGGCACGGTACGGATCGCGGCGGCGGTGTCGGTCCCCGGGGCGAGCGGCCCCCGGTGCCGGGCGACGACGTCCGTGACGACGTCGCCGACGACCAGGAGCGCGCCGTTCGGCTCCGGTGTCACGCCTCGGCCCAGGCCGCCGCGATCCGTCCCGCCAGCCGTACGTTGCCGCGTACGGCCGCCAGGTTGGCGTTCAGCGAGGCACCGTCGGTGTGCTCCACCAGGTATCCGAGGAGGAACGGGGTGACCGCCTGCCCGGTGACGCCCTCCGCCTCGCACGCGTGCAGCGCGTCGGCGAGCACACGCGCGTGCAGCTCGGGATCCAACTGCTCGTCCTCGGGCACGGGGTTGGCGACGATCAGCGTCGACTTCGGGGCGTCGAGCGCGTCCTGCGCCCGCATCACGGCTGCGACCTGCTCGGGGGTCTCCAGCGTCCACTCCACCGGATACCCGGAGTCGGAGAGGTAGAAGCCGGGGAAGCGGTCCGTGCCGTACCCGGCGACCGCCACGCCCAGCGTCTCCAGGCGTTGCAGAGTCGCGGGCACGTCCAGGATCGACTTCACTCCCGCGCACACCACCGTGATCCGGGTGGACGCCAGCAGCCCCAGGTCGGCGGACTCGTCCTGCGTCACCGTCCACTCCCGGTGCACCCCGCCGAGCCCCCCGGTCGCGAACACCCGGATGCCCGCCCGGGCCGCGAGCAGCGCCGTCGCCGACACCGTGGTCGCCCCGCTGGCCCCCGCCGCCACCGCGAGCGGCAGGTCGCGGTGGCCCAGCTTGCGGATCCCGTCCTCGTTGGCGACCCGCTCCAACTGCTCCTTGTCCAGGCCGACATGGGGCCGCCCGTCCAGCACCGCGACTGTCGCGGGTACGGCACCCTCCTGCCGTACCGCCGCCTCCAGCTCCAGCGCCACCTGGAGATTGCGCGGGCGCGGCAGCCCGTGCGCGATGATCGTCGACTCCAGGGCCACCACGGGTCGACGCGCGTCGATCGCCTCACGTACTTCCTCGGACACCACCAGCACCACGCGCCTCCTGTTGTTCGGTCTTCCCTCATCCCTGGCGGGCGCCGTGCCCGGTCAAACCCTCGCGGAATGTGGGAGACACCACCAGCGGCAACGTGGAAAAAGGGGGCCACGCGTGCGTGGCCCCCACTTTCCCGTGCGTCAGACCGGGCTGATGCCCGCCAGCGTGCCGTGCGGATCGAGCACGTACTTGCGGCTGGCGCCCTGGTCGAACTCGGCGTAGCCGCGCGGTGCGTCCTCCAGCGCGATCGGGGTCGCGTTGACGGCCTTGGCGATGTGCACGCGCCCGTGCAGGATCGCCATCATCAGACTCCGGTGGTACGTCATCACCGGGCACTGACCGGTCGTGAACCCGTGGCTCTTGGCCCACCCGAGTCCGAGCCGCACCTTCAGGGTGCCGCTCTTCGCGTCCTCGTCGACCCCGCCGGGGTCGGCGGTGACATACAGCCCGGGGATGCCCAGGGCACCGCCCGCGCGCGTGATGCCCATCAGCGAGTTGAGGACGGTCGCCGGCGCCTCCGGGGCGTTCGGGCCGTGTGCCCGTGCCTCGAAGCCGACCGCGTCGACCGCGGCGTCCACCTCGGGCTCGCCGAGGATCTCGGCGATCTGCTCCCCGATGTCGCCGCGCGAGACGTCGACGGTCTCGCAGCCGAAACTCCTCGCCTGGCCCAGCCGTTCGGCGTTCAGGTCGCCGACGATGACGACCGCGGCGCCCAGGAGCTGCGCCGACGCGGCCGCCGCCAGACCGACCGGACCCGCCCCGGCGACGTACACCGTGGACCCGACTCCGGCGCCCGCGGTGACCGCGCCGTGGAAACCGGTCGGGAAGATGTCCGACAGCATGGTCAGATCGAGCAGCTTCTCGCGTGCCTCGTCCCGGTCCGGGAACTTCAGCAGGTTGAAGTCCGCGTACGGGACCATGGCGTACTCGGCCTGGCCGCCGACCCAGCCGCCCATGTCGACATAGCCGTAAGCCGCCCCGGGGCGGGCCGGGTTGACGTTCAGGCAGATGCCCGTCTTGCGTTCCTTGCAGTTGCGGCACCGCCCGCAGGCGATGTTGAACGGTACGGAGACGATGTCGCCCACGTCGATGAACTCGACGTCCGGACCCCGTTCGACGACCTCTCCGGTGATCTCGTGTCCGAGTACCAGCCCCTCGGGCGCGGTCGTCCGGCCGCGCACCATGTGCTGGTCGCTGCCACAGATGTTGCTGGCGAGCACCTTCAGGATCACCCCGTGCCGGGCCTTTCGGCCGACGTTGGCGGGGGCGACTCCCGGCCCGTCCTGCAGTTCAAGCGTCGGGTAGTCGATGGTCCTGACTTCGACCGCTCCCGGCTTGAGATACGCGACTGCCCTGTTTCCGCTTCCACTCATGCGTGTTCGCCGTCCCTTCGGCTCCGATCCCCCGGATGCCAGTGGCTGTGCGCACGGCGGAGTCTGCTACCGGCTCGGCCTCCCGGCCACCCTTCGCGGGACATCGGAAACCGGGATCTTCCGGGAGCGGGTGAGCAGGGCCAGCGCGGCCAGGGGTATCAGCAGGCAGGCCGCGGCGAGGTTCAGCCAGCCGTAGCTCGCCTCGGCGACCACCAGTCCGGCCACCGCCCCGCCGATGCCCGCCGAGGTGTTCATCGTGAGGTCGGACAGGCCCTGCGCGGCGGCACGCGCGGGCTGCGGCACCGAGTCCGTGAGCAGCGCCGAGCCGGAGACGAGCCCCGCCGACCAGCCCAGGCCCAGCACGAACAGCCCCAGCGCGATCCGCCCGTGACTCCCGCCCGCCGTACCGGCGATGAACGCGGCACAGGCCAGCAGCCCCACCGCGAGCCCTATCCCCGCCAGCCGCCCGACCCGGTCGGAGAGCCTCCCCATCAGCGGCGAGAACGCGTACATCCCCGCGATGTGCCCGCTGATCACCAGCCCGACCAGATCGATGCTCGCCCCGTGATGGCCCAGCTCGACCGGCGTCATCGCCATCACCGACACCATCGCCGTGTGCGACACGGCTACCGTCACCAGCGCCAGCCGCGCCCGCGGTGAGGCCGCCACCGCCGCGAACCCGGCCCGCAGCGACCGCGCGGCGGGCGACCGGTCCTCGTCCGGCGCGAGCGCCCGGGCCGTCAACAACGGATCGGGCCGCAGCAGTACGGCGACCACGACCGCGGCGACCACGAAGATCCCGCCCGCCCACAGGAAGGGCCCGGCCGCCGCCGGTATCCCGAGCCCCGAGACGCTACGCCCCGCGGGCGCGGCGATGTTGGGTCCGAGGACCGCCCCTATGGTCGTCGCCCACACGACATGGGAGATGGCCCGGGCCCGCTGCTCCGGCTCGGCCAGATCGGCCGCCGCGAACCGGGACTGAAGGTTCGCCGACGAGGCCGCCCCGAACCCTGCCATGCCGCACAGCAGCAGCGGAAAGCTCCCGATGCTCGCCGCGAGCACCACGACACCGGCTCCCAGCGCCCCGACCAGATACCCGAGGACCAGCCCGGGACGCCGACCACGCGCCGTCATCAGCGCCGCGAACGGCATCGACAGCACCGCGGTGCCCGTCACGGTCGCCGTGGGCGCCAGCCCGGACAGCGACTCGGTCCCACTGACCTGCTTGGCCAGTACGGCGGCCAGCGCGATCCCGGTGGCGACCCCGAGCCCGCCCAGGATCTGGGTCGCGATCAGTACGCCGGACACCCGGCGCCGCAGAGCGGGCAGCCGGTCGGCCGCGACAGGCACCGCGTCCCGCCCCTCGACGGCGGTCACGGCGCGCACCCGGTACCGCCGTTGCCGCACGCGCACGTGAAGCCGGTCCTCACCAGCACAGCGTCCCCCCTGATTCCCGGTCCGCCCGAGCCCTCAGAACAACGGCTCGGGCAGCACCCCCTCCAGCGCCAGCAACTTCCTCTTCGTCTCCAGGCCGCCCCCGAACCCGCCGATGCCGCCGTCGCTCTCGACGACCCGATGGCACGGCACGACGACCGGCAGCGGATTGGACCCCATCGCCGTCCCCACGGCCTGGGCCGCGCCCGGCTGCCCGACCCGCCCGGCCAGATCGCCGTACCCGACGACCGAGCCGTACCGCACACCGGACGCCAGCTCGCGCAGCACCTGCCGGTTGAAGCCGGAGATCAGGGACCAGTCGAGCGGCAGCTCGAAGTCGCGTCGGTCACCGGCGAAGTAGGCCTCGATCTGACGTATCGCCTCGGCCAGCAAGGGGGAATCGGGCTCCTCGACCGGCTCCGTGCCCAGCCGGGACGCCAGTCGGTCGAGGGTCTTGTCGCGCACCGCGTCCGTGGCGTGGAACACGACGTTGACCAGGCCGTCCTGTGTCGCGGCCAGCAGCAGGGGACCGATGTCGGTGCCGACGACGGTCCACACGACCCGCTGCTCGTTCTGCCCATGGCTGTCCATGCGCCCACCGTACGACCCGGCACTGACAACGCCCCGCGAGCCGCCTCAGAACCCGTTCAGCGCGGACCGCACCACGTCCGGCTTGTTCGTGATGAGCCCGTCCACGCCGTACCCGGCGACCTTCCACGCCGTGGGCGCGTCGTCGACGGTCCAGGCGTACACCTCCATCGGACGCCCGTGCGGGCCCGTGTGCCCGTGCACGGCGGAGACGTAGCCCATCGAGATCGAGCCGTACGACGGGTTGATCAGGTCGGTGAAGGCGGCGTACTCGTGCAGGGCGGACACTGCGGGCGTGCCGAGGAAGCCGGTCCTGATGGCGGGCTTCAGGTCGTGGACGATCCGGATGCTGTCGGCGCTGAAGCTCTGCACGATCAGCCGGTCGTCGAGGTGCCCCTCGTCCAGCCACCCCTCGTTGCCCAGGAGCTTGAGGGTCTGCTGCTCGATGCCGGGGTACAGCTCCGGGTTCTTGATCTCCAGGAGCAGGCTCTCGTGGTTGTGCTCCACCTCGCGCATGTACTGCGTGAGCGTGGGCACGCGCGTGCCTGTGAACGCGGGGCCGAACCAGCTTCCCGCGTCGAGGCGCGCGATCTCGGCGGCGGTGAAGTCCTTCACCTTCCAGGGAGCTCGATGGGGGAACACCTTCTGGACGTCGGTGGTGCGCTTCAGGCTGTCGTCGTGGATGACGACGAGCTCGCCGTCCTTGGTGCGCTGGACGTCGTTCTCGACCCACTGGAAGCCGAGCTGGGCCGCCTTGTCGATGGAGGCCAGGGTGTTTTCGGGCGCATAGGAGGACGCGCCCCGGTGGGCCACCACCGTGGGCCACTCGGTGGCGGCCCCGGCCCGGGCGGCGGGGGAGGGGAGCAGAAGGGCGGCGGCCCCCAGGAGCGCGGTGGTCGAGGCGGCAACTGCGCGCAGGTGCATGCGTACTCCTCGCATCGAGCGATCACATACAGCTCAAGAGTGACAGCGGAACGTCACTACCCGTGGGGTACAGGATGGACACAGAATGAATGGAGTTGCCCAAGTCCGCTCACCGGTGCCGCACAACTGGGGCAGGGCCGTGTTTCTTTGCCGGAAAATCGTTCGACCATTCCGGTGGGGGTCATACTCTCTGCGTCGACCCTGACCGTTCCCGCGGTCCTGGGGCTGGGCGCGTTTCAGGAGTTCCGGGGACAGAACAGGGCGGAAGGGTAACTGCGCATGCAGGGCACGGTCGACGGATTCAGCTACGGACTCGTCACACCGCTGGTGGCCTACCTCATGGCGTGCCTCGGCGGCGCCCTCGGCCTGCGCTGCACCACCAGATCGATGCTCGTGACCCAGTCCTGGCGCCCCGGATGGCTCGCCCTGGGTTCGGCGGCGATCGGTTCCGGCATATGGACGATGCACTTCATCGCGATGATGGGTTTCTCGGTCCGCCAGACACCGGTCCACTACGACAAACCGATGACGTTCGCGAGCCTCGCCGTCGCCATCGTCATGGTGGGCGTCGGGATCTTCATCGTCGGCTACAAGGGAGCCAAGGGGACGGCGCTGTTCACCGGCGGCACCCTCACCGGCCTGGGCATCGCCTCGATGCACTACCTGGGCATGGCCAGCATGCGCCTCAACGGAAAGCTCGAATACAACACGTTCACTGTGTCCGCTTCCGTCGTCATAGCGGTCGTGGCCGCGATCACCGCTCTCTGGGCGGCCGGACAGGTCCGCGGGTTCCTGTGGAGCGTGGGCGCGAGCCTCGTCATGGGGCTCGCCGTCGCCGGCATGCACTACACCGGCATGGCCGCCCTCAGCGTCCACGTCCACGGCACGGCCGCGACCACCGACGGCGTGTCGGCCGCGTCCCTGCTCGCGCCCATGATGATCGGCCCCCTCGCCTTCCTTGTCCTGGCCGGCGTCGTCGTGATGTTCGACCCGCTGATGATCATGGGGAAGCCCGCCCGGATCCCCGTCGAGCACAAGCCCGGAGTCCCGGCCGGCGCCGTCGTCCCGCACCCCCGGCGCACCCCCGTCCGCGCCGCCCGTGAGCTCGGACACCGCCGCTCCCGCACCCCGCAGAACCGCTGATCCGACCCCGTTGTCAGTGGCGGGTCGTACGGTTGGTTCCATGCGGCCCGTTTCCCACATCGAACGCACGGTGGCGCCCTTCGAGGTCGTCAGTTCCTACCAGCCCAGCGGCGACCAGCCGGCGGCCATCGCCGAGCTGGCCCGACGCGTCGAGGCAGGTGAGAAGGACGTCGTCCTGCTGGGCGCGACCGGCACCGGCAAGTCCGCCACCACCGCGTGGATGATCGAGAAGCTCCAGCGCCCCACCCTCGTGATGGCGCCGAACAAGACCCTGGCCGCCCAGCTGGCCAACGAGTTCCGCGAGCTCCTGCCGAACAACGCGGTCGAGTACTTCGTCTCGTACTACGACTACTACCAGCCCGAGGCCTACGTCCCGCAGTCGGACACCTACATCGAGAAGGACTCCTCGGTCAACGAGGAGGTCGAGCGCCTGCGCCACTCCGCGACCAACTCGCTGCTCACCCGCCGCGACGTCATCGTCGTCGCCTCCGTCTCCTGCATCTACGGCCTCGGTACTCCGCAGGAGTACGTGGACCGCATGGTCCCCCTCAAGGTCGGCGACGAGATCGACCGCGACCAGCTGCTGCGCCGCTTCGTGGACATCCAGTACACGCGCAACGACGTGGCCTTCAGCCGCGGCACCTTCCGAGTCCGCGGCGACACCATCGAGATCTTCCCGGTCTACGAGGAACTGGCCGTCCGCATCGAGATGTTCGGCGACGAGATCGAGGCCCTCTCCACCCTCCACCCGCTCACCGGCGAGATCATCAGCGAGGACGAGCACCTCTACGTCTTCCCGGCCTCCCACTACATCGCCGGCCCCGAGCGCATGGAGCGGGCCGTCAACGACATCGAGAAGGAACTCGCCGAGCGGCTGGCCGAGATGGAGAAGCAGGGCAAGCTCCTGGAGGCCCAGCGCCTGCGCATGCGGACGACGTACGACCTGGAGATGCTCCGCCAGATCGGCTCCTGCTCGGGCGTCGAGAACTACTCGATGCACTTCGACGGCCGCGAGCCCGGCTCCGCGCCGAACACCCTGATCGACTACTTCCCGGAAGACTTCCTGCTCGTCATCGACGAGTCGCACAACACGGTCCCGCAGATCGGCGCCATGTACGAGGGCGACGCCTCCCGCAAGCGCACCCTCGTCGACCACGGCTTCCGACTGCCCTCCGCGCTGGACAACCGCCCCCTGAAGTGGGAGGAGTTCCAGAAGCGCATCGGACAGACGGTCTACCTGTCGGCGACCCCGGGCAAGTACGAGCTGTCGCGCGCGGACGGCGCCGTCGAGCAGATCATCCGCCCCACCGGCCTGATCGACCCCGAGGTCGTCGTCAAGCCCACCGAGGGCCAGATCGACGACCTGGTGCACGAGATCCGCAAGCGCACCGAGAAGGACGAGCGGGTCCTGGTCACCACGCTCACCAAGAAGATGGCCGAGGACCTCACGGACTACTTCCTCGAACTCGGCATCCAGGTCCGCTACCTGCACAGCGACGTCGACACCCTGCGCCGCATCGAGCTGCTGCGCGAGCTGCGCTCCGGCGAGTTCGACGTCCTGGTGGGCATCAACCTCCTCCGCGAGGGCCTCGACCTCCCCGAGGTGTCCCTGGTGGCCATCCTGGACGCCGACAAGGAAGGCTTCCTGCGGTCCGGCACCTCCCTGATCCAGACCATCGGCCGCGCGGCGCGCAACGTCTCCGGCCAGGTCCACATGTACGCCGACCGGATCACCCCGGCGATGGAGAAGGCCATCGAGGAGACCAACCGCCGCCGGGAGAAGCAGGTCGCGTACAACACGGAGCGCGGCATCGACCCCCAGCCGCTCCGCAAGAAGATCAACGACATCGTCGCGCAGATCGCCCGCGAGGACGTCGACACGGAGCAGCTGCTCGGCTCGGGCTACCGCAAGGCCAAGGACGGCAAGGGTGCCAAGGCCCCCGTGCCCGCCCTCGGCGGCAAGGCCGCGAAGGCGGCCAAGGGCAGGGCCAAGGACACGGTGCCCACCGACCGTCCCGCGGCCGAACTCGCCGAGCAGATCGAGGAGATGACGGCACGCATGCGTGCCGCCGCCGCTGACCTGCAGTTCGAGGTCGCGGCCCGGCTGCGCGACGAGGTGCACGAGATGAAGAAGGAGCTGCGGCAGATGAAGGAGGGCGGCCTGGCCTGATCTCCCGGATGGACCGCCGGACCTCGGGGTATGCGCTCTGTGTTGCAAGACCGACACAAAGTCCGATGCGGGGTTCGGCACTGTCAGTGGCGCTGCGTAGGGTTCTGGACATCCGCGGATTCCGCGGCAACTGGGGACAGTTCGAGAGGGGAACAGCCGTGACCGTCAACATGACCAAGGGTCAGGCCATCAGTCTGCAGAAGAACGACGGGACCGGCCTGACCGCTGTGCGCATGGGTCTCGGCTGGCAGGCGGCTCCCCGGCGCGGCCTGTTCGGCTCGCGCACCCGGGAGATCGACCTCGACGCGTCCGCCGTGCTGTTCGCCGACAAGCAGCCGGTCGACGTGGTGTTCTTCCGCCACCTGGTGAGCGACGACGGCTCCGTGCGCCACACCGGGGACAACCTCGTCGGCGGTGTCGGCCAGGGCGGCGACGACGAGGCGATCCTCGTCGACCTCGCGCGCGTGCCGGTCCACATCGACCAGATCGTCTTCACCGTCAACTCCTTCACGGGCCAGACCTTCCAGGAAGTGCAGAACGCGTTCTGCCGCCTGGTCGACGAGACCAACGGCCAGGAGCTGGCCCGCTACACGCTGGCGGGCGGCGGCCAGTACACGGCCCAGATCATGGCGAAGGTGCACCGCTCCGGCTCGGGCTGGACGCTGACGGCCCTCGGCACGCCGACCAACGGCCGCACCTTCCAGGACCTGATGCCGGCGATCCTGCCGCACCTGTAGGGCGGCCCGGCGCACACGACACGACACGGCTGAGCAGGGGGACGAGAGCGATGGCAGCCGAGCTGGTGCGAGGGCAGAACCACCCGCTCTCCCAGGTGCACTTGGAGATCCGGGTCGCGGCCGGCAAGCCGGTCGTGGCCGCCGCCACGCTGGGCGACGAGCACGGCAGGATCCACGGCGTCGAGTGGGTGGCCCACCCGGGCACACCCACCCTGCCCGGCCTGGAGGTCTCCAAGCAGGCGGCCGCCGACCACCGCCTCGCCGTGGACCTGGGCGCGATGCCGGAGGCCGTGCACCGCGTCAGCGTGCTGCTCGCCCTGCCCCTCGGCGGTGACGGCCCCGTGCGCTTCGGCGCCGTGGCCGCGCCCTTCGTCGCGGTCACCGGCCTCGACGGCACCGAGGTCGCCAGCTACACGATCACCGGCCTGGACGCCGAATCCGCCGTCGTGGCCCTGGAGTTGTACCGCCGACAGGGTGCCTGGAAGGTGCGCGCGGTGGGCCAGGGCTACGCGGGCGGCCTCGCCGAACTCCTCACCGACCAGGGCCTGCCCCAGGCCTCGCACCTCGCGGGCAGCATCAACGAAGCGGTGGCCCAAGGCCTCGCCCGCTCCGTGGCCGCACCCCCGCCGCGCACCCCGGACGGCGACCGCACCCGCCAGACGGCCACACCGGCCCTCGGCCCCGAGGGGAGCGGCTCCACGACACAGGGCGCCCCCGGAGCCGTAGCACCGCAGCCGACGTCTCCGTACGGGGCGCAGGGCACCCCGGGGGCCGTGGCGCCGCAGTCCGGATACCCCGGCGGCGGCGCGCCCGCGGACCCCTCCGTGGCCACTCCGCCTGTTGCCCCCGCCCAGCCCGCCGCTCCCGCCGCCGGCGGTCCGGTCGACTACAGCCACCCGCGTCGGCAGACCGGGGCGCCCCCGCAGCCCGCGCCGACCGCACCCCCGGCCGCGCCCGGGCAGCCCGCGCGGCCCGTCGCCGGGGACGCGACCGGGTGGTCGATGGAGGAGCGGCTGTACAACCAGGTGTGGGGGATGTTCGAGGACCTGGCGCGCACCATGGCCGCGTACCGCAGCGCGGTCGACTTCGCGGACTCGCGCATGGAGAAGGAGCTCGACCAGGCCCTGTCCGACCCGCGCAGCCGGATCGGCGGCCAGGGCGACGCGGTCCGCGAGGCGGCCCAGGTCAAGCACGCCCAACTCGTCGACCAGGCACGGGCGGCCCTCGACCGGGACATCGCCCAGCTGGCCGCCGAGTCCGAGGTGGTGGAACCCGCGCTACCGCCGGCGTTCGCCGGCTGGGACAACCCCGTCTGGCACGGCTACCGCGTCCCGATGGAGATCCCCATGGCCCTGCGCCTCGGCGATCTCCACCTCCCGGAGAGCCCCGAGCTGCGCATCCCGATGCTGGTCCGGCTACCGCTGGAGCGCGGCCTGTGGATCGACAGCGGTAACGCGGAGTCTCTGGACGGCTCGTTCACCGACTCCCACGAGCTGCGGCGCCTCGCGCTGGACACGGCCGTGGCGCACGCGGCCCGGCTGCTCGCGGTCTATCCGACGGGCGAGTTCGCCGTGCACGTCATCGACCCGGCCGGCTCGGCGGCGCAGGCACTGGTCCCGCTGGTGCACACCGGTGTGCTCGCGGCGCCGCCCGCCATGGGCGCCGCCGGGGTGGCGGACGTCCTGACCCGGCTCACACAGCGGGTGGACCTGGTGCAGATGGCGATTCGCGGCGGCGCCGCCGACTCGCTGCCGCCCGGTCTCGACACGGCCGAGCAGCTGCTGATCGTCAACGACTTCCCGCACGGCTTCGACGACCGGGCCGTGACCCAGCTGCGCTATCTCGCAGACGAGGGCCCGAGCGTCGGCGTCCATCTGATGATGGTCGCGGACCGCGAGGACGCCGCGGGCTACGGCCCGTTGCTCGACCCTCTCTGGCGTTCGCTGATGCGACTCACCCCGCTGCCCGACGACCACCTCGCCGACCCGTGGGTCGGACACGCCTGGACGTACGAGCCCCCGCTCGTGCCGCCCGGCAGCCAGGTGCTGCGGCAGGTGCTCACGGAGGTCGCGACGGCCCGCACCAAGCGCAGGTAAAGAGCTCTCACCTGCGCTTTTATCCTTTCTTTGGTAATCACTTTACCTTTTCTTGGTGGTTGGGGTAGGCTTTTCCGTACGGAGGGGAGTACTCCCTATCTGCTGCGGCGTACCCGTCAATACGGATCAGGCCAGATCCCGGGGCGTCGGCCCTGGGCGCCCGTCCAAGGTGGAAGAGACCTCCGGTAGCGACGACGCTGACCATTTGCCGTTAATACCGCCGGAGGAGCAGTAGTGGATGTTTCCGTGACCCTGTGGGTCCTGACCATCGTGGGGCTGGCCGCCCTCATCGCGGTCGACTTCTTCATCGGCCGCAAGCCGCATGACGTGTCGATCAAGGAAGCCGGAATCTGGACGATCGTCTGGATCGCCCTCGCCGGACTCTTCGGACTCGGCCTGCTCGTCTTCGGGGACGGCCAGGCCGGTGGGGAGTTCTTCGCCGGCTTCATCACCGAGAAGTCGCTGAGCGTCGACAACCTCTTCGTCTTCGTCCTGATCATGGCGAAGTTCGCCGTGCCCTCGCAGTACCAGCAGCGGGTGCTGCTCGTCGGCGTCCTCATAGCCCTGGTCCTGCGGGCCATCTTCATCGCGGCCGGCGCGGCCATCCTCGCCAGCTTCGCGTGGGTCTTCTACATCTTCGGCGCCTTCCTCATCTGGACCGCCTGGAAGCTCATCCAGGAGGCCCGGGCCGACGAGGAGGAAGAGGAGTTCGAGGAGAACAAGCTGCTCAAGGCCGCCGAGCGCCGCTTCGGCGTGGCCGACCGCTACCACGGCACCAAGCTGTGGATCCAGGAGAACGGCAAGCGGGTCATGACCCCGATGCTGGTCGTGATGCTCGCGATCGGTACGACGGACGTGCTCTTCGCCCTCGACTCCATCCCCGCGATCTTCGGCCTGACCCAGGACCCGTACATCGTGTTCACGGCCAACGCCTTCGCGCTGATGGGCCTGAGGCAGCTGTACTTCCTCATCGGCGGCCTGCTGAAGAAGCTGGTCCACCTCAGCTACGGCCTGTCGGTCATCCTCGGCTTCATCGGCGTCAAGCTGGTCCTGCACGCGCTGCACGAGTCCGGCGTCCATGTCCCGGAGATCTCCATCCCGGTCTCGCTGGGCGTGATCTGCGCGGTCCTGATCGTCACCACGATCACCAGCCTGATGGCCAACAAGAAGCAGGCGGCGGCCGAGGCGGCGCAGTCCGGGACCGAAGGCGCTCCGAAGGACAGCATCGACGCCTGACCACGTCGGACGTAGGAGAAACGATCACCGGGAGCACCGCACGATGAATTGCCGACCATCGCTCCCGGTGCTTCGTTGGATACCGAGCGCGACCGGTCCGGGAGCGCCACGGACGGGTGGAGGTATCCATGGACGTATCGCAGAAGTTCGTGCAGATCGTCGACTTCGAGACCGATCGCTTCGACGAGATGCAGGCGGTGGCCGAGGAAGTGGACAAGCGGATGGCCGGCCGTACCGGCGGGCCGACCCACCGCCTCGTCCTGCGCGACCGGAACAATCCCGGCCATGTCCTCGTCGTGATCGAGTTCGACTCGTACGAGGACGCCATGCGCAACAGCCAGGACCCCGAGACCACCAAAATGGCGGAGCAGATGGCCGCGTTGTGTACCAGGCCGCCGTCCTTCACCGACTGCGACGTACTGGACATGACCGAGTTCAAGTAGCGCCGGGCGGGCCCCGCATCGCCGGAATGCGGGGCCCGTACGCCTCTGCGAGGATCGCTTCATGATCACTCGGCTGAGGTCGCTCACCCACCGGTGGACGACCCTCGTACCGGTGCTCGCGGCCGTCCTCCTGGTCTTCACCTGGGGGCGGAAGGATCTGCCCGCCGTGGTCGTCGCCCTGGTGACGCTGGTCCTCGCCGGGGCCGTGCTGGCCGCGGTGCACCACGCCGAGGTGATCGCCCATCGCGTCGGAGAACCCTTCGGTTCCCTGGTCCTCGCTGTCGCCGTCACGATCATCGAGGTCGCCCTGATCGTGACCCTGATGGCCGACGGCGGCGACAAGAGCTCGACCCTCGCCAGGGACACCGTCTTCGCGGCCGTCATGATCACCTGCAACGGCATCGTCGGCCTGGTCCTCATCGTCGCCTCGCTGCGGCACGGCACGGCGGTCTTCAACCCCGAGGGCACCGGCGCCGCCCTCGCCACCGTGGCGACCCTGGCCACGCTCAGCCTGGTCCTGCCGACCTTCACCACCAGCAAGCCCGGCCCGGAGTTCTCCGCCGCCCAGCTCACCTTCGCCGCGCTCTCCTCACTCGCCCTGTACGGCCTCTTCGTGGCCACACAGACCGTCCGGCACCGCGACTACTTCCTGCCGGTCTCCCGGCAGGGCGAGGCGATCACCAAGGACCACCACGCGGACGCGCCGTCCGCCCGCACCGCCCTGATCAGCCTGGGCCTGCTGGGCCTCGCCCTGATCGGCGTGGTCGGACTGGCCAAGGGCGTGTCGCCGACCATCGAGTCCGGCGTCGAGGCGGCCGGGCTGCACCACGCCGTCGTCGGCGTGATCATCGCGCTCCTCGTGCTGCTCCCCGAGACCATCGCCGCCCTGCGCTCCGCCCGCCGCGACCGGGTGCAGACCAGCCTCAACCTCGCGCTCGGCTCGGCGATGGCCAGCATCGGCCTCACCATCCCCGCCGTCGCCCTGGCGTCGGTGTGGCTCTCCGGCCCGCTCGTCCTCGGCCTCGGCTCCACGCACATGGTGCTGCTCGCCCTGACGATTGTGGTGAGTTCGCTGACGGTGGTGCCGGGACGGGCGACACCGCTCCAGGGCGGAGTCCATTTGGTGCTGTTCGCAGCGTACTTGGAGTTGGCGATCAATCCGTAACGCGCGCAGTTGCGTAGCGCGAGGCGTTCCGGACGGCACGTAAACGCTTGCGCAAGCCTTTACGTCTCCTGCCGCTTTATGTTCCCTGTCGGTCTACGTCCCCCCGCCGCGCAGGTCCTCACCCGGTGACCGGCTCTGCGGCCACCACCCCCACCGGCCTGGTCTCCGGCAGCAGCGCGAAGCAGCCCAGGCTGAACAGCGCGACCCCCGTCAGATAGGCGCCCACACCCCAGGGGACGCGTCCGCTGTGCTCGGCGAGCGCCGTCGCCACGATCGGGGTGAGCGCGCCGCCGAGAACCCCGCCGAGGTTGTAGCCCACGGCGGCACCCGTGCAGCGCACCCGCGGCTCGTACAGCTCCGGCAGATACGCGCCGAGCACGGCGAACATCGTCACGAACGCGAGCAGCGCCCCCAGGAACCCGAGGAACATCAGCAGCGGCGCACCCGTGGCGAGCAGCGCGACCATCGGGAACATCCACAGCGCGGCGGCCGTGCACCCCAGCAGACACAGCGGACGGCGCCCGTAACGGTCGCTCAGCAGCGCCACCAGCGGGGTGAGCGAGCCCTTCACCACCACGGCGGCCATGATGCAGGCCAGCATGACGGTCCGGCCGACGCCGAGCCGCTCCGTGCCGTAGGCGAGGGACCATGTCGTCACCGCGTAGAAGACGGCGTACCCCACGGACAGCGCCCCGGCGGTCAGCAGCACCAACCGCCAGTGGTCGCGCACGACTTCGGCGAGCGGCACACGCGCGTGGTCGTCGATCTCGAGGAACCGGGGGCTCTCGACGAGCGACGAACGCAGCCACAGCCCGCCGAGGGCAAGCACCCCGGCCACCCAGAACGGCACCCGCCAGCCCCACTGCGTGAACTGCGCGTCGGTCAGGGTCACCGACAGTGCCAGCATCACGCCGTTGGCCAGCAGGAACCCCACTGCGGGCCCGATCTGCGGAAAGCTCGACCACAGCCCGCGCCGCCCGGCCGGCGCGTGCTCGGCGGTCAGCAGCACCGCCCCGCCCCACTCCCCGCCGAGTCCCAGCCCCTGCAGAAATCGCAAGCACAGAAGGAGCACGGGAGCGGCCACCCCGATCGAGCCGTACGACGGTACGCAGCCGACCGCGACCGTCGAGGCGCCGGTCAGCAGCAGCGAGGCGACCAGGACCGGCCGCCGCCCGCGCCGGTCCCCGAAGTGCCCGAACAGGATCGAGCCCAGCGGCCGCGCCACGAAGCCCACACCGAACGTCCCGAAGGCGGCCAGCGTCCCCGCCACCGGCGAGAACGTCGGGAAGAACAGGGGGCCGAGGACCAGGGCGGCCGCCGTGCCGTAGACGAAGAAGTCGTAGAACTCGATCGCGGTTCCGGCGAGGGAGGCGGCCGCGAGGCGCAGCATGGAAGGGGGCCTTACGGTGCGTACATCGTGCATGCCGCGTCAACTACCCACAGTGAGCAACGGTTACGGGGGCGCGCGGAGGCGCGGAGGGGTCGTGATAGACCGGGTCCGAGCAGCGGCCGTCGACCGGCGGCCCCGCCTCGAACGACACGTCCGAACGGACCGGAGGAACCGTGCCCCGCACCCTGGCCAACGCCCCGATCATGATCCTCAACGGCCCCAACCTGAACCTCCTGGGCCAGCGCCAGCCGGAGATCTACGGCTCCGACACACTCGCCGACGTCGAGACCCTGTGCGTCAAGGCGGCGGCCGCGCACGGCGGCACGGTGGACTTCCGGCAGTCCAACCACGAGGGCGAACTGGTCGACTGGATCCACGAGGCGCGGCTGAACCACTGCGGCATCGTGATCAACCCGGGGGCGTACTCACATACCTCCATCGCGATCCTGGATGCCCTCAACACCTGTGACGGGCTACCCGTGTTGGAGGTCCACATCTCCAACATCCACCAGCGCGAGTCGTTCCGGCACCACTCGTACGTCTCGCTGCGCGCCGACGGTGTCATCGCGGGGTGCGGTGTGCAGGGGTACGTGTTCGGCGTGGAGCGCGTCGCCGCGCTGGCGGGCGCGGGGAAGGCCGACACGTGAGGCCGACGCGTCAGGCGTAAGCACCGGCCTTCTGGCGTACGCCCCTTACAGACCACCTGTTACAGACGGCCGGTCACAGGCGGCCCGCCTCCACGATCCGTCGCAGGAAGCGCCGCGTGCGCTCCTGCTGCGGGTCGCCGAAGATCTGCTGGGCCGTGCCGCGCTCCAGGACGACGCCTCCGTCCAGGAAACACACCTGGTCGGCGACGTCCCGGGCGAAGCCCATCTCGTGCGTGGCCAGCACCATGGTCATGCCCTCGTCCTTCAAGTCCCGCACCACGGCGAGCACTTCACCGACCAGCTCGGGGTCGAGCGCGGCGGTGATCTCGTCGAAGAGCAGCAGCCGGGGACGTACGGCCAGGGCGCGCACGATCGCCACCCGCTGCTGCTGACCGCCGCTCAGCCGGTCCGGGTAGGCGCCCGCCTTGTCCCCGAGCCCGAGCCGCTCCAGCAGCTCACGCGCGTGTGCCTCGGCCTCCGCGCGGGACACGCCGTGCACCCGGCGCGGGGCCAGGGTGATGTTCTCCAGGACGGTCATGTGCGGGAACAGGTTGTACGCCTGGAACACCACGCCGATACGGCGCCGTATCGCGTCCTGGTCGACGCGGGGGTCGGTGATCTCCTCGCCGTCCAGCCAGATCGCGCCGTCGTCGATGTCCTCCAGGAGGTTCGCGCACCGCAGCAGCGTCGACTTGCCGGAACCGGAGGCGCCGATCAGCGCGGTCACCGTGTGCTGCGGGACCTCCAGGTCGACGTCCCGCAGGACGACCGACGTACCGAAGGTCTTGCGGACGGACTCCATGCGCAGCACAGGTGCGGTGTTGTCGGTGCTCATGTCGTGCCTCCCTGGGCGCGCTGCTTGTCCATCCGCGCGGTCACCCAGTCCGTGAAGCGGGTCATCGGGATGGTCAACGCGACGAAGACGAGCCCGGCGACGATGTACGGCGTGTAGTTCAGGGCGCGCTGCGCGATGATGTCGGACGCCCGCACGGCGTCGATCGCGCCGCCGATCGACACAAGCCCGGTGTCCTTCTGGAGGGACACCAGATCGTTCAACAAAGGTGGCACCTGTCGGCGTACGGCCTGGGGGAGCACCACGTGCCGCAGCGCCTGCCGGTTGCTCAGGCCCAGCGAGCGGGCCGCGGCGCGCTGCGAGGGGTGCACGGACTCGATGCCCGCGCGGAACACCTCGGCGACGTACGCCGAGTACGTCAGCGTCAGCGCCGCACCGCCCAGCCACACGGGGTCGACGGTCACGCCCTGGAGGCGCAGAGCGGGCACTCCGAAGACCACGATCATCAGGTTGATGATCAGCGGCAGCCCGCGGAAGAAGTCCGTGTACGCGGCCGCCAGCACCCGCAGGGGGAAGAACACGGGCCCGCGCAGGGTGCGCGCGATGGCGATCAGCATGCCCAGGACGAGCACCAGCACGCCGCAGATCAGCAGCAGCCGGATGTTCAGCCACAGCCCTTCGAGGACCTTGGGGAACGCCTCGCGCGCGTAGTGCCCGTCGAAGAAGGTCTCCTTGGTGCGCTCCCAGCCCGGCGCGCTGACCACGACCACGTACAGGACGACGGCGGTGACCAGGGTCGACACCGCGGCGATCGCGGTCGCGCGGCGGGCACGCGTGCGCTTGTGACGCTCGCGGTCCAGCCGTCGCTGCGAGGGGACGTAACCGTCGCCCCCGCCGGGCATGTCGCCCTTGTCGTCCGCGGCCTCCCGGCCGGAGTCGTCCTTCACCACGGTCACTTGAGGACCGGGGCGTCGACGGCGTCGGAGAGCCACTGCTTCTCCAGCGCGGCCAGCGTGCCGTCCTTGCGGAGCGCGTCCACGGCCGACGTCACGCACGACGTGAGGTCGCTGCCCTTGTCGAGGACGAGCCCGAACTGCTCCGGCGTGCCGCCCTGGTTCTCGAACTGGCCGACGATCTTGGCGTTGGTCACCTCGGCCGAGGTGATGTAGAAGGCGGTCGGCAGGTCGGTGACGATCGCGTCGACCTGGCCGTTCTTGAGCGCGGAGACGGCCTGGTCGTTCTTGGAGAACGCGGCCTCCTGCTGCGTCGGCTTCACCACGTCGCTGATGTAGTTCAGGCTCGTGGTGCCGACCTGGGCGCCCAGCTTGAGGCCCTTCAGGCCCGCGATGCTCGTCGCCTTGGCGGCCTTGCTGCCCTTGAGCGCGATGACGGCCTGACGCACGTCGTAGTAGCCGGACGAGAAGTCGACGGCCTTCTTGCGCTCGGTGCTGATCGACACCTGGTTGATGTCGAAGTCGAAGGTCTTCACGCCGGGCGCGAAGGCCTTGTTGAAGGGGACGCTCTGCCAGACGACGGCGCTCTTGTCGTAACCGAGCTGCTTCGCCACGGCGTAGGCGACCGCCGACTCGAAGCCCTTACCGTTGGCGGGCTTGTCGTCCTCGAACCACGGCTCGTACGCCGGCTCGTCCGTGGCGATCGTCAGCTTGCCGGAGGTCTGGGTGGCCAACTTGCCCTTGGCGCAGGTGGTCGCGGTCGAACCGGAGGCCTGGTCGGAGGCTTTGTCCTCCGGCTGCGGGGCACAGCCGACGGCGGTGGCGAGCAGGGCTACGGTTGCGGCGGATATCGCGCGGCGCAGTACGCGAGGGGCAAGGTGCATGGCGGGAGAGTGACAGTCGGACGTCCTGATTGTCCAGGTCACAGCCCCGAATGTCCGCATAGTGGGAACACTTGTTGCGCTCTTGTGAACAGCACCTGTGGGGTGCCGATTCCGGCCCGCTCGCCGGGGCCGCCGGTCGAGGGCGGGGAACGATGGACCGGCGGCCCATCCGCGCAGGAGCCGTCGTCCTGAGCGGGGCTGCTTCCAGTTGACCGCGCAACCACGCGTGCCGGGAGCGCGCGTGGGACACCGGCGCGTGCGAAGGATTCACACGGGGCGTGTACGCGGGGGTTGCGCGGGGCGCTCGTGGAGTTGTTCACGCCGGGCGCGCGCCCCGCAGGCCGAGGGCCGGACTCTCACCACCCGCGCGCGTGCCACTCCGGCAGGTGCGGGCGCTCCGCACCGAGCGTCGTGTCGTTGCCATGGCCCGGGTAGACCCACGTCTCGTCCGGGAGCGTGCCGAAGATCTTCGTCTCGACGTCGTGGATCAGGCTGGCGAAGGCCTCGGGGTCCTTCCAGGTGTTGCCCACGCCGCCCGGGAACAGGCAGTCCCCGGTGAACACATGAGGATGCCCGTGCGGGTCGTCGTAGACGAGCGCGATCGAGCCCGGCGTGTGGCCCACGAGGTGACGCGCGGTCAGTTCGACCTGCCCCACGCGGATCGTGTCGCCGTCGCCGACCAGGACGTCGGTCGGTACGGGGATGCCGTCGGCGTCCTCGCGGCCCGCGTACGTACGCGCGCGCGTGGCCGTCACGACCTCGGCGAGTGCCTGCCAGTGGTCGCCGTGCTGGTGGGTGGTGACGACGGACGCGATGCCGTCGTCGCCGATCGTGCCGAGCAGGGTCTCCGCGTCGTTGGCCGCGTCGATCAGCAGCTGCTCGTCCGTTGCCCGGCAGCGCAGCAGATAGGCGTTGTTGTTCATGGGCCCGACCGCGATCTTGGTGATCATCAGGTCCGTGAGCTCGTGCACATCCGCCGGTCCACCGACCGTCACCTCGCCGCTGTACGTCATGGCGGTCACCTTATAGCGGGGGCAGCGACGGCAAGGCGCCGCCGTCCACCGTCAGTCCGGACCCGTCACGGCGTCCGCAGAGCCAGCCGAGGAGATCCGCCGGGCCGCCGGTCACGGTGATTTCGGGCTTCTCCGCGGACCGGCCCGTGCTCCACGCGTGCGTGCCGTCGGTGAGGTGGGTCGGCGGTACATCCGGGTGCCCGTCGAACCGCTCGACCAGGAAGGCGATCTCCCGCTGGGTGAACTCCTCCGGCAGATCCTCCAGTTCGTACCCGATCCCCAGGTCCACGTGGTGCAGCTCGACCTCGACCCAGCGCCGGAAGGGCACCCGGGAGGCGGTGTCGACGACGCCGTTGCGCAGCTCCACGCGGCGTGACCAGTCCGCCGGAGCGGCGCCCGACGCCTGGAAGCCGGCCGCGCTCTCCCGTACGTCGGCGAGCTGGACGGCGAGGGGGCGAGGGGCGTCGCGCTCGATGTCGGCGTCACGGACGCTCGCCGTGGCGTACATGAGGCGCCCCTCCAGGACGTTCACGAGGGCGTCCGCGTTGCGGGCGATATGGGCGAGGACGTGATTGCGGCTCCAGCCGGGGAGCCGTGACGGCGCGGCGGCCGAGGCGTTGTCCAGGGCGGTGGCTCCGGTGAGCAGTCGTTCGGTCGCATCACGTACAGAGGCCAGGTCATGAGCGTGATCAATCATGCTGCTGACCCTAGTCCCGCCACACCTTTGGGTGAAGGTGGTGAAGCAGTGCCGTAAATCGAATGCACGTGCTATATCGTCGGGTGCGGCGTCGGGCATGCTGGAAGGCCGGAGGTTGTTATGCCTCGGCCGGGATTCCGACCGGCGTTGTCAGTGGCTCCCCCTAGTCTGAGAACGACGGGGGCCCCGCCCCTGTCACTTCTCTCAAGAAAGGTGCGGACCGGCGTGGCCGACCGTCTCATCGTCCGTGGCGCGCGCGAGCACAATCTGAAGAATGTCTCGCTCGACCTTCCACGCGACTCGCTCATCGTTTTCACGGGCCTGTCCGGGTCGGGCAAGTCCTCCCTGGCCTTCGACACGATCTTCGCCGAGGGCCAGCGGCGCTACGTGGAATCGCTCTCCTCGTACGCCCGCCAGTTCCTCGGCCAGATGGACAAGCCGGACGTCGACTTCATCGAGGGTCTCTCCCCGGCCGTCTCCATCGACCAGAAGTCGACCTCGCGCAACCCGCGCTCGACCGTCGGCACCATCACCGAGGTCTACGACTACCTGCGTCTGCTCTTCGCGCGCATCGGCAAGCCGCACTGCCCCGAGTGCGGCCGGCCCATCTCGCGCCAGTCGCCGCAGGCCGTCGTCGACAAGGTTCTGGCGCTGCCCGAGGGAAGCCGCTTCCAGGTCCTGTCGCCGCTGGTGCGCGAGCGCAAGGGCGAGTTCGTCGACCTGTTCGCGGACCTCCAGACCAAGGGCTACAGCCGCGCGCGCGTGGACGGCGAGACCATCCAGCTCTCCGAGCCGCCCGTCCTGAAGAAGCAGGAGAAGCACACCATCGAGGTGGTCATCGACCGCCTCACGGTGAAGGACTCCGCCAAGCGCCGTCTCACCGACTCCGTGGAGACCGCCCTCGGGCTGTCCGGCGGCATGGTCGTGCTCGACTTCGTCGACCTCCCCGAGGACGACCCCGAGCGCGAGCGCATGTTCTCGGAGCACCTGTACTGCCCGTACGACGACCTGTCCTTCGAGGAGCTGGAACCCCGCTCCTTCTCCTTCAACTCGCCCTTCGGTGCCTGCCCCGAGTGCTCGGGCATCGGCACGCGCATGGAGGTCGACGCTGAGCTGATCGTCCCGGACGAGGACAAGTCCCTGGACGAGGGCGCCATCCACCCCTGGTCGCACGGCCACACCAAGGACTACTTCAGCCGCCTCATCGGCGCCCTCGCGGACGCGCTGGGCTTCCGCACCGACATCCCCTTCGCGGGCCTCCCGCAGCGCGCCAAGAAGGCCCTGCTGTACGGCCACAAGACGCAGATCGAGGTCCGGTACCGGAACAGGTACGGCCGCGAGCGTGTCTACACGACGCCCTTCGAAGGCGCCGTCCCCTTCGTCAAGCGGCGGCACGGCGAGGCGGAGAGCGACGCCAGCAGGGAGCGCTTCGAGGGCTATATGCGCGAGGTGCCCTGCCCGACCTGTCACGGCACGCGCCTGAAGCCGGTCGTCCTCGCGGTCACGATCATGGACAAGTCGATCGCCGAGATCTCCGGGATGTCCATCAGCGACTGCGCGGAGTTCCTGGGCGGGATGAAGCTCGACGCCCGCGACAAGAAGATCGCCGAGCGCGTGCTGAAGGAGTGCAACGAACGGCTGCGGTTCCTGGTCGACGTCGGCCTCGACTACCTCTCGCTGAACCGCGCGGCCGGCACGCTCTCCGGCGGCGAGGCCCAGCGCATCCGCCTGGCCACCCAGATCGGCTCCGGCCTCGTAGGCGTCCTGTACGTCCTCGACGAGCCGTCCATCGGCCTGCACCAGCGCGACAACCACCGGCTGATCGAGACTCTGGTCCGGCTGCGCGACATGGGCAACACGCTCATCGTCGTCGAGCACGACGAGGACACCATCAAGGTCGCCGACTGGATCGTCGACATCGGCCCCGGCGCGGGAGAGCACGGCGGCAAGGTCGTGCACAGCGGCTCCCTGAAGGAGTTGCTCGCCAACGACGAGTCGATGACCGGTCAGTACCTGTCCGGCAAGAGGGCCATCCCGCTGCCCGACATCCGGCGCCCGCTCGACCCCTCCCGCCGGCTCACGGTGCACGGCGCCCGGGAGAACAACCTCCAGGACATCGACGTCTCGTTCCCCCTGGGCGTGTTCACCGCGGTCACCGGCGTCTCCGGCTCCGGCAAGTCGACCCTGGTCAACGACATCCTGTACACGCACCTGGCCCGCGAGTTGAACGGCGCGAGGAACGTGCCGGGACGGCACACGCGCGTGGACGGCGACGACCTCGTCGACAAGGTCGTGCACGTCGACCAGTCGCCCATCGGCCGCACCCCCCGGTCCAACCCGGCGACGTACACCGGGGTCTTCGACCACGTCCGCAAGCTGTTCGCGGAGACGACCGAGGCGAAGGTGCGGGGCTATCTGCCCGGCCGCTTCTCCTTCAACGTCAAGGGCGGCCGCTGCGAGAACTGCGCGGGCGACGGCACCATCAAGATCGAGATGAACTTCCTGCCGGACGTGTACGTCCCGTGCGAGGTGTGCCACGGCGCCCGGTACAACCGGGAGACGCTGGACGTCCACTACAAGGGCAAGTCCATCGCCGACGTCCTGAACATGCCGATCGAGGAGGCCACCGAGTTCTTCGAGGCGGTCCCCGGGATCGCCCGCCACCTCAACACCCTCAAGGACGTCGGCCTCGGCTACGTCCGGCTCGGCCAGTCCGCGACCACCCTGTCCGGCGGTGAGGCCCAGCGCGTCAAGCTCGCCAGCGAGCTCCAGCGCCGCTCCACCGGCCGTACGGTCTACGTCCTGGACGAGCCGACCACCGGCCTGCACTTCGAGGACATCAGCAAGCTCCTCACGGTGCTGGGCGGCCTGGTCGACAAGGGCAACACGGTCATCGTCATTGAGCACAACCTCGACGTGATCAAGGTCGCCGACTGGGTCGTCGACATGGGCCCCGAAGGCGGCGCGGGCGGCGGTCTCGTCATCGCCGAGGGCACCCCGGAGCAGGTCGCCGCCGTAGGAGCCAGCCACACCGGCAAGTTCCTGCGCGAGATCCTCGACGCCGACCGGATCAGCGACGGGGCCCCGGTGAAAGCCCCGCGCAAGACGGCCGCCAAGAAGACGGCCGCCAGGACGGTCGCGACGAAGACGGCGGCGAAGCAGACGAACACCGCCGCCAAGAAGGCCACGCCCGCGAAGAAGGCGACGCGAGCCCGCAAGGCCTGACCGGCACACAGCAGGAACACGAGTGCGGCGCCCCGCGGGAACTTCCCCGCGGGGCGCCGCACTTGGTGGCGAGCACAGCCCGCCACCGCTCAACACCCGCTACAGACCGCCCAGTTCAGAGGCGTACGGCGGTTCAGCCCCCGCCCGTGAGCACGTGATCGCCGCCGCCCGCGCCGCGAACCGCAGCAGCTGGGTCCAGCCGTCGCGGCCCAGGACGGCCATCCCTTCCGCGGACAGCGCGTTCCGCCTGGACAGGCCGTGCAGCAACGCCGCGTTGACGGTGTCGCCGGCGCCGATCGTGTCCACGACGTCGACCTTCTCGCCCGGCACCGGGTACACCGTGCCGTCCTGGGTGAACGCGGCGAGGCCGTCGCCGCCCTGAGTGATCACGACGGCCGAGGGACCGGCGTCCAGCCACTCGCGCGGGGTGCCGCCCAGCCACAGCGCGTCCTCCTCGGACAGCTTGAGGAGCGACACGTACGGCAGCCAGCTCTTGAAACGCGCCCGGTAGGCGTCCGCGTCGGGGATCAGGCCCGCCCGGATGTTCGGATCGAGCAGAGTGAACACGCCCTGCGCGAACGCGGTCCGCATCAGCTCCTCGTAGGCACTCGCGCCCGGCTCCAGGACGAGCGAACAGGTGCCGAAGGACACCGCCTCGGTCTCGGCGGGCAGCGCCGCGGGCACCGCGAAGAGCCGGTCGGCGGTGCCGTCGACGTAGAAGGAGTACGTGGCCGAGCCGTGCGCGTCGAGCGTGGCGACCGCGAGGGTGGTCGGCTCCGGGCCGCGCTGCACGTCCAGGACATCCACGTCGGCCTGCCGCAGCCCGGCGAGCAGGGACTCGCCGAACGCGTCGTGGGAGACGCGGGAGCAGAAGGCGGTGGGGGAGCCGAGGCGGCCGAGGGCGACGGCGGTGTTGTACGGGCCGCCGCCGAGCGCCGGCTTCAGGGCGGCGAGGGCTCCCGTGCCCTGCGGCACCAGGTCGATCAGGGCCTCACCGGCTACGACGATCACGAGGCGGTTCCTTCCTTGGACTTTTCGGGCTGGTCAGGGCAGCCACAGGAGGTGCGGTGGACGAAGGCGCAGGGCAGGCGCAGGACGCGGGCGGGCCGGTCCGGCTCGGCGAGCCGGTCCAGCAGCAGCCGTACGGCCTGGGCGCCGATCTCCTTGCTGGGCTGGGCGATCGCGGTGAGCCGGGGCTCGAACAGGTCGGCCCAGGCGAAGTCGTCGAAGCAGCACAGCGCGAGGTCGCCGGGGACGGACAGACCGCGCTCGCGCAGGGCGCGCAGGGCACCGATGGTCATCGCGTTGTTGGCGGTGAGCAGGGCCGTGGGCGGGGCGGCGCGGGACAGCAACTCCTCGGTGGCCCGCTCGGCGGCGGCCGACTCGGAGTCGCCGTGCGTCAACAGCCGCTCGTCGTAAGGGAGTCCGGCGGCGGCGAGGCCGTGACGGTATCCGGTGATCCGCTCGCGGGTGGTGCTGAGCCCCGGCAGGCCCGCGACGAGGCCGATGCGGCGGTGGCCGAGTCCGGCGAGGTGGGTGACGAGGTGGGCCGTCGGTTCGACGTTCTCGGCGCACACCTGGTCGACGGGGGGCGCGTCGTCCGAGGACGCCTCGACCACCCGGTCCAGGAACACCGTCGGTACGGAGTGCCGGCCGAGGTAGGCGACCAGGGCGTCCGGGGCCGCCGACGGGGCGACGATCATGCCGTCCACCCGGCGCTCGTGCAGGAGTTGGACGACCTTGCGCTCGTGCTCCGGGTCGTCGTGCGGATCGGCGATGAGCAGGCTGTAGCCCTGTTCCAGCGCGCCGGCCTCGACGCCCTGGAGGATCTCCGTGAAGTACGGGTTGCTGATCGCCGACACCGCGAGGCCGATGGAGCGGGTGCGGGACGTGACCAGCGAGCGGGCGAGGGTGTTGGGGGTGTAGCCGAGTTCCTCGATCGCGGTCAGTACGGCCTGCCGGGTGCCGGGCAGCACCGGACGGGTGTCGTTCAGGACGTGCGAGACGGTCGCGACGGACACACCGGCGCTCCGTGCGACGTCGACCATGGTGGCCATCGCGGGTCCCCCTCCCCGAGGTGCGTGCGCTGGGCCTTCTGGACGGGAACGTATCCCATCCGGCGCCCGACGTAAACGCTTGCGCAAACGTTTACGTACGGTGAGCGCCCGGCCGGTGAACCCACCTCAAAGCGGGCGGAACCGCGCGGGTATCGTCGCCCTTGACCGATCTCTGGACCGATCTCTGGACCGAGCTCCGAACAGCCTGAACAGCGCGAACAACTGGAGACCCCCATGCCCGGCCGCCCCGCCCCGAGCCGTCGTACCGTCCTGCGCGGAGCGGCCCTCACGCCCGTCGCCGGGCTCGGCCTCGCCGCCTGCTCGGGCGGTGGCTCAGGGGCCGCCGCGACCCCGACCGCGCCCGTGGAGCTCGGCGCGGAGAGCGAGGTCGCCAAGGGGAGCGCCAAGCTGTACCGCGATCAGAACGTGGTCGTCAGCCGGGCGGCGAACGGCACCCTCAAGGCGTACAGCACGATCTGCACGCACGCGCAGTGCCCCATCAACAAGTTGGACGGTACGACCCTCATCTGCCCGTGCCACGGCAGCCAGTTCGACGCGATGACCGGCAAGGTGGTGCAGTCCCCGGCCACCGAGCCCTTGCACGAGCTGAAGGTGACGGCCGAGAACGGGAAGATCGTCGCGGGGCCCGCCGCCTGATCCTCAGGACGTCCGGGCCCCGGCGGCTCACTCCCAGTCCCAGCCGATCCCCACGATCCCCGACCGCATCCGCGGCTCCACGAGGTGCACCGAGTGGTGCCCTCCGGTCAGGCGCAGCTCCTGGCGGCCGCTGCGCGGGGCCGCCGCCGAGTGCTGGGTGAAGCGGTGGCAGCGCACCGGCAGCGCGTTCTCGTCGAAGCGCACCTGGAGCGCGTACTGGCCGCCCGCGATACCGAAGTCACGGACGTACTCGCGGGAGACGCCGGCGGTGCCGTCCTCGACGCCGTAGCGGAAGAGGAACGTATCTCCGGAGCGCAGACGCGTGCCGAAGAGGAGCTCGGCGACCAGCATGCCGGTCTCGTGGTGGCGGCGGACGCGGCCGGTGCGGCAGTTCTCCAGGGCGTGCACGGTCATACGGTCCGGGGCGCAGCCCGGGTCGCCGTAGTGGACGGCTATGAAGCGGTCGATGCCGTCCCGGTGGGCGCGGACGATGTGGTGCGACTCGCGGCCGACCAGCTCGCGGTGCGGCCCGATGCGTACGCGCTCGTGGTGCCCCAGGGTGTGCAGGCCGCTGTCGAGCGTGGACTCCAGTTCGGCCAGCAGCTGTTCCAGGACGCCGGAGGCCTCGACGAAGGAGCGGTACGAGCGGGCCGCCGGACGCTGCGCCACGGCGCGTTCCTCGGCCTCGGCGAGCAGCCGGATCAGGGACTCCTCCGGGAGTTGGAGGATCTCCTCCAGCGCCCGTACGGCGCGCAGCGACTCGGGGCGCTGCGGGCGGCGGGCGCCCTGCTGCCAGTAACTCAGGCTGGTGACGCCGACCTTGACCCCGTAGCGCGTCAGGTGGTGCTGGACGCGTTGCAGCGGCAGTCCGCGGGCGGCGATGGCGGCGCGCAGCGCGACGTGGAAGGGGCCGCCGCGCAGGGCCGAGTCCAGTTCCGCTGTGGCGACGTCCGCCTGCTGTGTGGCGTGCGGCATGCAGGGGCCCTTTCTGTGAATGTTCACAACGGCTGGTCAGGCCGTTCACGCGAGTTGCCTCGGGGTCCCCGTCGGCGCCGGAGAAAGGTCTTCACATCCGTACGCCCTCGTTCACGCCCCGAGTTCCCCCGCATTGAAGCGTGTTGACCAAGTCCCGACAACACCTGTCGCCCATCAGGCATATGTGACTTGGCCCGGTCGCGGTGGGTGCTCTCACCGCGGTGCGGGCGGCCCGTCGCCGCCCAGCACGTCCCTGATTGCCCGTGCGGACAGGGCCGACTTGTGGAGGAAGCCGTGTGCGGGGCTGGCGGCGATGAGTTCCTGGAAGTCCTCCCGGGAGTGGGTCGAGATGAGGATCACCGCCGGTACGTCGCCCACCAGGCGGCGCGCGACGTCGAAGCCGTTCTCGCCGTCGAGGTCGAGGTCGACCAGGACGACGTCGGGGGCCGTCTCCCGGGCCTGGGAGACGGCGTCCGCGCCCGTCGAGGCGATGCCGACGACTTCCACCCCGCCACGTTCCAGCAGGGCGCGAGCCGCCTCCAGGAACCGGGCGCTGTCATCGACGAGGAGACAGCGCAGCGACATGTGCCCAGCTTGCCAACCGGTGGTCGGCAGCGCCTTCCAGCTAGCCGGAAAGTGCTGAAGTCCCGTGCCGTGAACGGAGGTTCTCGTGCACGCACGGCGATGGAGGCGCGACGGGCGGTAGCATGACGGCGCCCTGGGGAGACCACGTCGTCCGGTCGAGTGGGGGGTGTGCCATGAACGGAACGAGCGCCACGCGCGCGTGGCCCGGCATCCGCGGGATCCGTCGGGCCCGGGGAACCCTGGTCCCCTGGGTGGTGTGCGCGGCCCTCCTGCTGGCCGCGTGCGACGGCGGCGGGAGCGACGCCAAGGGGGCGGGCGCGTCCCCGAAGGACACCACCTGCGACGGGAAGATCGACGGCACCGCGCACATCACGGTGTGGTTCCACGCCGGCCCGAGCGGCGAGCTCACCACGCTGCGGAACCAGGTGAAGGAGTTCAACAAGGCGCAGAAGCAGGTGCGCGTCGAGCTGGTCACCCTCCCGGAGAACCGTGTCTACACCGACCTGGTGCTGTCGGCGGCGGCCAGCGGCGACCTGCCCGACCTCCTCGACTTCGACGGGCCCAACCTCTACAGCTACGCCTGGTCGGGCAAGCTCCGGCCGATCGACTCCTGTGTGCCCGCGAGCGTCCGCGCCGACCTGCTGCCGACGATCCGTCAACAGGGCACCTACGCGGGCAGGTTGTGGGGCATCGGCACCTTCGACTCGGGCATGGGCCTGTATGTGCGCAAGTCCGTCATGAAGAAGGCCGGGATACGCGTCCCGACCGGCCCCGAGGACGCCTGGACGGCCACTGAACTGACGGGCATCCTGCGCAAGTTGCGTACCCAGGGCTACAAGGCCCCCCTTGACCTGCGGCTCGTCTACTCGCAGCCGGGCCAGGAATGGAACACCTACGGCTTCGCGCCCGCGGTCTGGTCGGCGGGCGGCGACCTGATCGAGCCGAAGACCTTCCGCACCGCCAACGGCTATGTGAACGGCCCCGGTTCGGTCAAGGCGCTCACCGACATGCAGAACTGGGCCAGGGCGGGGCTCATCGACATGGTCAAGGACGACAAGGCGTTCGTCAGCGGCCGTAGCGCGATCTCCTGGTGCGGCCACTGGACCTATCCGGAATTCAACAAGGCCTTCCCCGGGGATGTCACGATCGTCCCGCTGCCCGACTTCGGCCAGGGCACTGTCACCGGCATGGGCTCCTTCCAGTGGGGCGTCCCGGCGGGCAACGCGGACGGTGACGCCGTCTGGCGGTTCCTGTCCTTCCTGCTCAAGCCCGCCCAGGTGCACCGGATGACCGTGGCCAACGGGGCGATCCCGGCGACCGGGAGCGCGATCAAGCTCTCGCCGCAGTACGCGCCCGGCGGCCCCGAGCACCTCTTCATCGAGCAGCTCCGGGACGGAGTGGCCCGCCCCAGGCCGCAGACGCCCGCCTACCCGGCGATCACCGACGCCTTCTCCCGGGCCTTCGCGAAGATCGTCTTCAATCGGGCGCCGGTCAAGGCCACCCTCGACGAGGCCGCCACGAAGATCGATGAGGATCTCGCGGCGCACGACGGCTATCCACCGAGCAGGTAGCGAAAGCGTGCGTCACGCGCGTGTGCCCGACGGGGGTCCTACGCGCGTGTGCCCGATCTCGAAGGACCCGTCCTCCCCAAGGCCCTGACGATCATGGCCGGTTGGGGGCAGGCTGGGCACGTGACCGACCATCATCGATACTCCCCACCCGCTGGCCGCTGAGAGCCCGCCGTGCGTCGCCCCCTGTCCCCGGGCCCGCTCCGTAGGGTGCTTGCAGGGCTCCGCCCCGAGCCCGGCCTCTCCGCGCC
>NZ_JBLTJC010000105.1:0-30776 GCF_048158785.1 Streptomyces colwelliae
CATCGGCGCCGGTCCCGGCGGCCTGACCTGCGCCCGCATCCTCCAGCGGCACGGCATCACCGCCACCGTCCACGACCACGAGGCCGGTCCCGAGGCGCGGAACCAGGGCGGAACCCTCGATCTGCACGAGGACAACGGCCAGATCGCCCTGCGCGAAGCCGGACTGCTGGAGGAGTTCTTCCGACGCTCCCGCCCCGAGGGGCAGGAGTCGCGGCAGATGGATCCGGCCGGCACGATCCTCTTCCACCACACCCCCGAAGAAGGCGAGAGCTTCAAGCCGGAGATCGACCGCGGCCAGCTGCGCGACCTCCTCCTCGACTCGCTCCAGCCCGGCACCGTGCGGTGGGGACACACCCTCCGGTCCGTCGGAGGCCCCGCGGAAGGACCCCGCCAACTGCACTTCACCGACGGCACCACCGTCGAGGCCGACCTCGTCATCGGCGCCGACGGCGCCTGGTCCAAGGTCCGGGCCGCCGTCTCCCCGGCCACCCCTGGGTACAGCGGCGTCAGCTTCCTCGAAGCCTGGTTCGACGACGTCGAGAACCGGCACCCCGACATCGCCGAACTCGTCGGCCAGGGCAGCGCCGCCGCAGCTGACGGCGACCGCGGTCTGTTCGCCCAGCGCAGCAGCGGCGACCACATCCGCGTCTACGCCATCCAGCGCGTCCCCGCCGACTGGATCACCGCCCGGGGTCTGACCGCCCTGGACACCGATGGCATCCGAGCGTTCCTCCTCGACCAGTACCGAGACTGGTCACCCCGCCTGCGCCGGCTGATCACCGACAACGACGGCCCCTACGTCGACCGCCCCATCCAGGCGCTTCCCGTCCCGCACACCTGGGAGCACAGCCCCACGATCACCCTGCTCGGCGACGCCGCCCACCTCATGCCCCCGCTCGGCGTCGGCGTCAACCTCGCCATGCTCGACGCCTGCGAACTCGCCCTGGCCATCGCGGACCACCACACCGTCGACGACGCCATCCACGCCTACGAGAAGACGATGCTGCCCCGCTCCCACGAGATGCAGCGGCTCCTCGACAACGGCGCCGAGCAGCTCCTGTCCACGGACCTGCCCGACTTCGTCACGGACGGCAGCAACTGACCCACGGGGTGGACCGTCGGTCTGAGGCGGTCCGTCGAGGGGGTATAGAGGCGGGGGCGCTGCCGGCCGGATGTTCGGCCCCCACCCCGGACACGGGAGCGGCAGCCGGCCCCGGCGGGCAAGGGTGCGATCAAGTTCGACCTGTGATCCCGTCTCGTCGCTGAGTGCAACAGCGCTGTGGGCGACGGGAGTTGAGCCCTGTCGGCCACGCACGGGATGCGTCGGACTCCCGGCCGGGCCCCGCTTCCGTACCGCGTGTCGGTCGTGTGGACCTTCTGCCTACAGCGGGGTCGCCGCGTGCAGGAGCAGCAGGAGTGTCACGGCCGAGTTCGCCGAGAACGTCGCGGACAGGGCCGCACCCGCCGCCGCGCTCCAGAGCGCCAGGCCCACGGCGGTGAAGAGCGGTGGCCAGGTGCGTGCCGGGGGCGGCGGGGCCAGCAGGGCGGCGACCCGGCGGGGGAGAGGACCCGGCGCCGCGAGGGCCGCGAGCGTTGGCGCCGGTGTGGTGCGGGAGACGAGGGCCGCCTTGCCGATCGCGCGGGCGACGGCTCTGCGGCTGCCGACGGACCGGGCGGCCTCTTCGTCCGCCCAGCGCTCTGTGACGTAGGAGACCGCCGTACGCAGCGGGAGCAGGAACGGGTTGGCCCGGGCGGCCAGTTGGGCGACCAGCAGGTGGCGGTGGTGCCGGGCGGTGAGGTGGGCCCGCTCGTGGGCGAACAGGGCCCGGCGTTCCCGGGAGTCGAGGCAGGCGAGCAGGGTGGTGGTCACCACGATCCGGTCACGTGGGCCGCCGGGGAGGGCGTAGGCGTACGGCTCGTCGTCGGGGAGGATCGCGACCGATGTGTCACGCAGGCCGGCGAGTGCCGCGTGGGCCTGTCGCCGAACTCGGCAGTGGCGCCACAGAGTTCGGCCGCAGCCCGTGACCACGGCGAGCAGGACGGGAATCGCGGCCTTCCCCACGATCTCGTCGTGGGGAACGCTCTCCCGCACCTCGGGGTCCGACCAGCCGTCCGGTAGTGGATTGCCCGGTAGTTGGGCGGTGCCGACCACCATCAGCAGGCCCAGGCACAGCGTGCTGCACAGTGCCATGACGGCGGCCATGGCGCTCAACAGGCCCGTGGCGGTGCGTGGATGCAGATGCTGGGTGGCCAGGTGGGCGATCGGCCAGGCCGTCAACGGCAGGACGAGCGGCAGGAGGACGAAGACGCCCACGGGACTTCAGCCCGCCGACTCGTCGGCGGCCTGGTCCAGCAGGTCGCGCAGCAACCGCTCGTCGTCCTCCGGCAGGGAGGTGATGAAACTGGCCAGCACCGCCCGGCGATCCTGCTCGCGATCGAGCACTCTGCGCATCTTCAGCGCGGCGAGTCCCGCCTCGTCCGCGGCCGGCGACCAGGCGAACGAACGGCCCTCCCGTACGCGGGTCACGGCCTGTTTCTCCAGCAACCGGCTCAGCACGGTCATCACGGTCGTGTACGCGAGTTCGGCGTCCAGGCGCTCCTGCACCCAGGCCGCGGTCACCGGCACGTCGGCCGTGCGCAGGACGGTGAGTACCTGGGTCTCCAACTCGCCCTGGGCCCGGCGCTGAGGGCGCGGATCCGGTCTCGCCACGCTCCGTCTCCTTCCTGCGTGCCGCCGCGGGGTCGCGTGTGCCGTCGAGGGGGCGCGATCGTCCCATCGTATCGACGCGGTACCACTCGGCCGTATCGTCCCCTTCGATTATTTCTACAGTGTTGTAGATTCTGGTTCGGGTCCGTGCCGCGGACCCGAACCGTCGGCGTGTGTGGAGGGATCAGTCATGGGTGTTTCCCTGTCCAAGGGTGGCAACGTCTCGCTGAGCAAGGAAGCGCCGGGGCTTACGGCCGTGCTGGTCGGCCTGGGCTGGGACGTGCGCACCACGACCGGCACCGACTTCGACCTGGACGCCTCGGCGCTGCTGCTCAACGCCTCGGGCAAGGTCGTCTCCGACCAGCACTTCGTCTTCTACAACAACCTCAAGAGCCCCGATGGTTCGGTGGAGCACACCGGCGACAACACCACCGGTGAGGGCGAGGGCGACGACGAGTCCATCAAGGTGGACCTCGCCGCCGTACCGGCCGAGGTCGACAAGATCGTCTTCCCTGTCTCGATCCACGACGGCGAGTCCCGCGGGCAGAGCTTCGGCCAGGTCCGCAACGCCTTCATCCGCGTCGTCAACCAGGCCGGTGGCGCCGAACTCGCCCGCTACGACCTGTCCGAGGACGCGTCGACCGAGACCGCGATGGTCTTCGGCGAGCTGTACCGCAACGGTGCGGAGTGGAAGTTCCGCGCCGTCGGCCAGGGGTACGCGGCCGGACTGGCCGGGATCGCCGCCGACTTCGGCGTAGGTGTCTGAGAACTGGTGGGGGAGGGGCCGCGTAGGTCGGTCGACCTGGGTGAGGGTCGGTAGATCGGCCTGCGCAAGTCCGTTGGGAGCGCGCTGAGTTCGAGCTCCGTACGGATGGGGCGCGGCTGGCGGGCCGAGCCCCGCACGCGCCCCGCAAGGATTTCCTGACCGGGCTGACCGGGGTCGGCCTGGATGCCTGTCGCGCGTTCCGGGATCTGCTCCCGTATCTCCCGCATCCGGGGGCGACTTGGCGGCGGTGGTCCTGTCCGACGTCCGAACTCCGGGTGTCGGACGGGGCGTTGGGAACCGACCTTGACGACGGGCGCCCGCAGTCGATCACTACACTTCCTCGATGAACAACATACGGTGCACCCAATGCGGTGCGGTGGGGCTGGAGCCGGGCTTCGTCGAGGACTCCGGGCAGCACGCCCGCGGGTTCGCGCGGTGGATCGCGGGCCCCCTCCAGCGAGGTCCACTCGGCAATGCCAAGAGGATGGGCCGACCGCGTTGGCAGATCGACGCCTATCGTTGCCCCACCTGCGCACACCTGGAACTGTTCGCCGCCCAGCAGGACTAGCCGAGCGGCAGGACTGGCCGAGCGGTGAGCGAGTGATCCCAACGGTCAGCCGGTCAGCCGGTCAGTCGGCCGGCCGGACCGGCACGTCCCGATCTCAGTTGTCCCCCGCGTCGTCAGGGGCGCCGGGAGTCGTCCCCCTTGAGCGCCCTGGCCTCGCTCTTGAAGATCCGGGTCGCCTTGCCCGCCGAACGCGTCAGCTCCGGCAGCTTCTTGATCCCGAGGACGACCACGACGACGAGGAGGATCAGGGCCAGTTCGCTCAAGCCGAACATCAGGTCTGCCTTCTTCCGGTGGGCAAGGCCGCTACGGCGTACGGCCACACGCTTCAATCTACAGTGCTGTAGAAGTCTCCCCTGAGGGGTGATCGCTCAACCGGCCCGTGAGGAACCGGCACGCCATTGCCGATCCCTCACAGCGGCCCGCTGGTTCGCTCTCGCCGTCCTCGATGGTCACGTCGGGCGGATGGCCTGGTCACACCATGTCGGCGCGGGGAATCAAACGTGGCGGCCGGACGCTTCAGGCTGCGTGAAGAAGATTGGTTTTCTCTCCTTTGGTCACTGGTCGCCGAGTCCGCATTCCAAGACCCGGTCCGCTGCCGACTTCCTGCACCAGTCCATCGACCTGGCGGTCGCCGCCGAGGAACTGGGCGTGGACGGTGCGTACTTCCGCGTCCACCACTTCGCGCAGCAGGCGGGCAGTCCGTTCCCGCTGCTCTCGGCCATCGGTGCCCGGACCTCGAAGATCGAGATCGGCACCGGCGTGATCGACATGCGCTACGAGAACCCGCTGTACATGGCCGAGGACGCCGGTGCCGCCGACCTGATCTCCGGCGGCCGACTGCAGCTCGGCATCAGCCGTGGATCACCGGAGCAGGTGGTCGACGGCTGGCGTTACTTCGGTTACGCGCCGGCGGAGGGCGAGACCGGCGCGGACATGGCCCGCCGGCACGCCGAGGCTTTCCTGAAGGTGATCGAGGGCGAGGGGTTCGCGCAGCCGAGCCCGCGGCCGATGTTCCCCAACCCGCCGGGGCTGCTGCGCGTCGAGCCGCACTCCGAGGGGCTGCGCGAACGGATCTGGTGGGGCTCCAGCTCGAACGCGACCGCCGTCTGGGCCGCGAAGCTGGGGATGAACCTGCAGAGCTCCACCCTGAAGGACGACGAGACCGGCGAGCCGCTGCACGTCCAGCAGCGCAAGCAGATCGAGGCGTACCGCGAGGCGTACAAGGAGGCGGGCCACACGCGGGAGCCGCGGGTGTCCGTCAGCCGCAGCATCTTCGCCCTGACCGACGACATGGACCGGGCCTACTTCGGCAACGACCGCAACTCGCGGGACCAGGTCGGCATGATCGACGACACGACCAGGGCGATCTTCGGACGCTCGTACGCCGCTGAACCGGACGTACTGGTGAAGCAACTCCAGGAGGACGAGGCCATCCAGGCCGCGGACACGCTGCTGCTGACCGTTCCGAACCAGCTCGGGGTCGACTACAACGCCCATGTGCTGGAGAGCATCCTGACCCAGGTGGCACCGGAGCTCGGCTGGCGCTGAGTGGTCAGAATCGGCTGCCGACCGGGTGCGCGCGATCGCTCGGGCACGGTTGGGTTTCCCGCGCCTCGCGCAGGCGCGGGGCCGCGCGCTGAGTGGGGCTGAAGGAACCGGGCGCCGCGGAACAGAGGGTGGCGTGCCAGCAGGCGGGGGAGAGGTGGAGGGCCAGGGTGTCGTGGTCGCTCGCGAGGCGCAGGGTGTCGCCGTTCAGGTGCCAGGCGCTCAGCGTGGAGGAGGGACGCTCGACGCGACCGAGGAGCATGCCGCTGCGGGGAGAGAACAGCGCGATGTCCCCATACAGCTCGGCGACCAGGTTCCCGTCCCCTGCCACGCCCAACAGGCTGCTCACGTCGTCGAGAGGACGGGTGTGTCCGGTGCTGCGCTCCTCGTCCACCTGCCACCACTCCACCCGGCGGTCCTGGCCGCGGGCGGCGAGCCGGTCACCGTCGGGGGTGAAGACCGTGAGCCGGTCCAGGTCGTCCGAGGCGTAGGCGAGCCGGGTGCCTTCCAGCCGGGACATACGGGTGCCCCTCCGCACGTCCCACACCTCGATCCGGCCGCGCTTGCCCCAGTCCTGCGTGACCACCGCGACCTGGTCCGGGTGACCCGGCCGTGGCGTGAGCTGCCCGCCCCAGGCGTTGTGGTCCGGACGGGTGCGTGTGCTCGCCGTGCCGGGAGCGGACACGCAGCTCAGGAGCTCAAATGCTCGTGCCGCATCTTCCACCCGCCCTCCCGCTTCACGAGCACGTTCGTGCCCCGTCCCTGTCCGGAGCGAGGGCGGCCGTCGACCACCCCTGTCCAGGAGAAGCGATACCGGCACACGGCGTGGTCGGCGGCCAGGACAACCCACTCGAGATCCTGGATCTCGTACACCTCGTCGTGGATGGCCGCGAAGGTCTGCTCGATCGCTGCCGTGATCTCGCCCAGGCCCCGATGGGAACCGTCGGAGAACCAATAGACGGCATCCGGATCGATCAACGGCCTTACGTGATCGATGTCGTGACTGTTGGCGGCCTGCTCGTACCGCGTCATGAACGCCGAGAGTTCGGCAGCGAGATCTGACATGGGGGACGGCCCTCTCCAGTGTGTTTTGATGGCGATGTGAGTCAGCATGTGGTCTGGTCCGACTGCCGCCCGGGTTCTGATCACTCCACACGACGCCCGTTCGTGATCAACCGGCCTCTCTCGACGATTCCTGGCACCGTGTGGACGCCGAACGGTCGGTCAGGGCCCGTCCCTTTGGTGCTGCTGGGCCACGGTGGCAGCGGCCATCGCCACAGCGACCGAATCCTGTCGATGGCCGACCGGATCACATCGTCCGGCTGCGCGGCCGTAGCGATTGACGGTCCGTTCCACGGCGAGCGGGTGGCGTCGCCTCTCACGCCGCTGGAGTACCAGAGCCGGATGGCCGCCGAGGGTATCGGCCGGGTGCTGGACCGCATGGCTGAGGACTGGGTCGCTGCTCGTGATCTCCTGGTGGACGTCGGAACAGCCGACCCGACGCGTCAGGCGTACTTCGGGTTGTCCATGGGCACGCGCTTCGGCCTCGCTGCCGCACGCGCCCTCGGGCCGGGGCTGAAGTGCGCGGTGTTCGGAAAGTTCGGCACGCAATCAACTCCCGGTATCAATGCGGGACTTCACGCACCGCACCGCGTCCTGGACGACGCCTCCGCCGTCACCGCGCCGGTCCTCTTCCACGTGCAGTGGGACGACGAGATCTTCCCGCGCCCGGGGCAACTCCAGCTGTTCGACGCCTTCGTGAGCCCCGACAAGGAACTGCTCGGCTTCGGGGGAGGCCACCGGAACACCCCGGAACATGCCTCGGCCATGTGGCACGGTTTCATCAACCGCCACATCGCGTGAGCCGACGGCCCGACACCGCTCGCGCTCACTGACCCATCCGCTCACTCGCCCCGAACCCGCACCCGCACTCCATGAACACCCGAGCCCACCCATGACGTATCTTTGGCATAGGACAAACTTTGGCATAGGACGAACCCCTCTGTTCGGGCGGAGCTGATCACGTGGGCATCAAGGGCACCACCGCGGCCGAGATCGCGGGCAGCGTGCGGGACCAGGTCGCCTCGGGCGAGTTGGCACCGCGGGCCAGCCTGCCCCCGGTGCGGGCGCTCGCGGCCGAGTTGGGGGTCAACCGGAATACGGTCGCCCTCGCGTACCGGCGGCTCGTCGAGGCGGGGGTGGCAGAGACACGGGGGCGTGGCGGCACCGTGGTCGCCGCGGTGCCGCAGCTCGCGCGGGAAGGCGTCGGGGCCGGTGTCGGGAGCGACTGTGTCGACCTGGCCAGCGGCAATCCGGACCCGATGCTGTTGCCCGACATCCTGGTCGCCGCCCGGAGCGGGGAGTACAGCCCGCCGCTCTACGGCATGCCCGCCATCGACCCGGGGCTGGACGCATGGGCCCGCGCGGACTTCGCCGAGGACATCGATCAGCCGTTCCGCACGCTGGTGACGCACGGAGCCGTGGACGCCACCGAGCGGCTGCTGAACGCCCACCTCACCCGCGGGGATCTGGCCGCGATCGAGGACCCCTGCTTCCTGGCGAGCATCGGAACCCTGCGGCTGAGCGGCTACCGCTCCGCGCCCGTCGCGGTCGACGGCGCCGGTATGCGTCCCGACGCGCTGCGGGCCGCTCTGGAGGCCGGTGCCCGCGCGGTCGTCTGCACGCCCCGCGCCCACAACCCGACCGGCGCGAGCCTCACCGAGGAACGGGCGGCCGACCTGCGCGCCATCCTCGCGAAGCACCCCCAGGTGCTCGTGATCGAGGACGACCACTTCTCGGCGGTCTCCGCGCGGCCGTACCACCGGGTCACCCCACCGGGCAGCGCACGCTGGGCGCTGGTGAGGTCCGTGTCCAAGTTCCTCGGACCGGATCTGCGTCTCGCCCTCGTCGCCGCCGATGCGGAGACCACCGCACGCCTGGAGGCGCGGTTGAGCGCGGGCACCACCTGGGTCAGCCGGCTGCTGCAACACATCGCCCGCGAACTCCTGTTGGATCCCCGGATCCACGAACTCCACGAACGGGCCCGCGAGTTCTACGCCCGGCGCAGCGGTCTGCTCGTCGAGCGGCTGCGCGCCCAGGGCATCGAAGTCCCGTACCGGCCCGACGGGTTGAACGTATGGGTCGAACTCGACGTCGACGCACGGGCCGCGGTCGCCGCCCTGGCGCAGCGCGGCTGGGCGGTGCGGCCGGGTCACCTCTTCGCGCCTGATCCGGCCGCCCACCAGGGCGCGATCCGGGTCACCGCCTCCACCGTCACCGAGCCACAGGCCGAGGCCTTCGCCGCCGAACTCGCAGCGGTCGTAACGGAGTTGGGCTCTGCGGCCACCTGACCGTCACACGCATTCCCCAACCCTCCACTGCCCCCGGCTTTTCCCACGCACTGGTCCCACCCGCATGCCCCACTCACTCAAGGAGCCACCATGTTCCGCGGCCTGAGCGCCTTCCCCCTCACACCCACCAGCGAGCAGGGCATCGACGAAGCGGCGTACGCGGCGCTCGTCGCCCGCCTCGCCGCCGCCGGCGTGGACTCGATCGGCGCGCTCGGCTCCACCGGCGGCTACGCCTACCTCACCCGGGAGCAGCGCGCCCAGGCCGCGAAGATCGCGGTGGAGGCCGCCGGCGAGGTGCCCGTCATCGTCGGGATCGGCGCGCTGCGTACCTCGCACGTGCTGGAACTGGCCGAGGACGCCCAGAAGGCGGGCGCCTCCGGAGTGCTGCTCGCCCCGATGACGTATCAACTGCTCACCGAGGACGAGGTGTTCGGCCTGTACGAGGACGTCACAGGCGAACTCTCCGTACCGCTGTGCGTCTACGACAACCCGGGCACCACGCACGTGCGCTTCACCGACGAACTGCACGGCCGTATCGCACAGTTGCCGAACGTCGGCTCCATCAAGATCCCCGGTGTGCCCGAGGATCCGCGCGAGGCCGAACTCCGCGTCGACGCGCTGCGCGCGCTGATCCCCGACACCGTCACCATCGGGGTGAGCGGCGACTGGACGGCCGCCCGCGGCCTGAACTCCGGTTGCGACGCCTGGTATTCGGTCATCGGCGGCACCTTCCCGCAGACCGCCCTGGCCCTCACGCGCGCCGCCCAGGCCGGCCACGCGGACCAGGCGGCGGAACTGTCCGAAGGCCTCGAACCGCTGTGGGCCCTCTTCCGCCGCCACGGCAGCCTGCGCGTTATCTCCGCCGCCGCCTCCCACCTCGGCCTGACGGAAGAACCGAACCTGCCGCGTCCCCTGCGAGGGCTGGACGAGACCGCCCGCCAGGAGGTCGTCGCCGCGCTGGACGCCCTCGGGCTCACCTCCTGAGTGCGAACCACCATGGGTGAGTAGCACATAGCAAGCACACGGAGAGTGTGGGAAGCCCCGCCTTCGCCCGGAAAGGGTGGCAAGGGCGGCAAGGGTGACCAGGTTGGCAACGGGCTGGCGGGCGATCAGATTGGCAACGGGCTCGCGCGCTACGTCGTCGCCGCGGCCCTCGCCCGTACGGCCGACGGCGGAGCCGTGGTCGCCGTCGTTCTGCTCGTCACCTCGTCGGGTGGCTCCGGGACGCTCGCGGGGGTGCTCGGCGCCTGTATCACCGCCCCGCACCTGCTCGGCCCGTTTGTCGCGCGGCCGTTGGACGTGGCCCGGGACGGCCGGAAGGTCATCGCGGCGGCCTGCCTGCTGTACGCCACCGCGCTGACCGCGGGAGTGCTGACGTACGGCCACGCGCCTGTCGTACTCACCGGGCTCCTGCTGGCCGCGGCCGGCACCTGCGGGCCGCTGCTGACCGGCGGTATCAGCAGCCGACTGCCCGCCATCGTCGGACCGCGACCGCGACTGCGCACACAGCGGCGGGCCCAGGGCTGGGACGTGGCGACCTACGGCATCGGAGGCACCGCCGGCCCGTCGCTGGTGGCCGCGCTGTCGGGTTGGGTCTCGCCGTCCGCGGCGACTCTCGCCCTCGCGATGGGGGCGGCCGCGGCGGCGGGCGGAGTCCTGCTCCTGCCGTTCGCCGCGCCGTCCCACGGTGGTGACAGGTCGGCGATCCTCAGGCCGGGGGCGACCCTCGCGCTGATCGCCCGCACCGGCCCGCTGCGGCGCACCGTCTACCTGACGATGATCGTCGCCCTGAGTGTCGCCGCCCTGCCGATCACCGCGGTCCACATGACGAGGATCCTCGGCGTCGAACCGGCCACGGCCGCCGTACTGACCGCCGCGTACGGCCTCGGCAATCTCACCGGGTCCATAGCCGTCATGGTCTTCCCGCTCACCGGCGACCCGGACCGCCTGATGCGCCGCCTCGCCCTGGGCGTCGTCGCCGGCCTCCTCACCGTCACCGCGAGCCCCGCGTTCACGGTGACCGTCTCGGCCTACGCCCTCACCGGCATCGTCAACTCCTTCTTCTTCGCCTCCACCCTCGCGGCCCGCACGGAGTACGCGCCGAGCGGAGCGCGCGGCCAGGTCTTCATCTGGGTCGCGGCCCTGAAGATCACGTCAGCCTCCGCAGGAACGGCGTTGGCCGGTTCCCTGACAGGCGTGACCGTCGAACTGCCGCTCGTCGTCGGCCTGTTGGTGATCTCGGCGGCTGTCGTCGCCGCGACCGTCGAGACGCGTTACGGGAGAGCCGAGGAGAAGCACCCGTGACGGTGACCGCGCCTTCTGCACATGCCCTTGAACGTCCTTGAGTTCGGAACGGCAACTCCTCTATGTCCGTACATGATCTAGCCTGGCGCGATGCGCACCACTACCTCGCTGCTCCCGGCCTTCCGGCCCCAAGTCCAAGAGCGCCTCTACGACTTCTACGAGGAGCTGCGAAACACCGACGAGCTCTTCTGGGACCGTCACCTGAGCGCCTGGATCGCGACCGGGCACGGAGTGGTCAGCAGCGCCACGGGCAACCCGGGCCTGTCCTCGGTGCGTTATCCCGACATCGAGGCCGTGTCCGAGGAACTGCGGCCGCTGGCCCGGGTCTTGAGTCGGCAGATGCTCTACAACGACGCCCCGGACCACTCCCGGCTACGGGGCCTGATCAGCAAAGCCTTCTCTCCACGGGCAGTTGAGACACTGCGCGCCCGGGTCTTCGAAGCCGTCGACCGGATCATCGACGAGGCGGCGCCGACCGGGCGGATGGACATCGTCGCGGACCTCGCGCGCCCGCTGCCGCTGACCATCATCTGCGACCTCCTCGACGTACCGCAGGAGGACCGCGCCGTCCTCACGGCCTGGTCCGAGCCGATCGCCGAAGCCATCGGCAACTCCCGCCTCGACGCCGACCGTAACCGCGAGGCCTCGCAGAGCATGGCGGACATGCTCGCCTACTTCCGCGAACTCCTCACCGGCCCGGACACCCCGCCGGCCCCGAACAGCCTGCGCGCACTGGTGACCGCACAGGCCGAGAACACCGACCAGGACACCGACGAACTCCTTGCCAACTGCGCCCTGTTGCTGATCGCCGGCCACGAGACCACCACCCACTTCATCGGCAACGCCACCCTCGCTCTCCTCCACCACCCGCACGCGGCCGAGCAACTGCGCAAGCGGCCGGACCTGTTGCCCGCCGCGGTAGAGGAACTCCTGCGCTACGACGCCCCGGTGCAACTGATGCTGCGCCGGGCCCGGCACGACCTGGACCTGGCCGGCCGCACCATCGCCGAAGGGCAGACGGTGCTCCTGGTGTGCGGTGCCGCCAACCGGGACCCGGCGGTGTTCCCCGATCCCCACGTGCTGGACTTCGAGCGGCCCGGCGGACGGCACATGGCGTTCGGACACGGCCCGCACTTCTGCCTCGGCGCGGCGCTGGCCCGGCTGGAAGGCACGATCGTCCTGGAAGCCCTCCTCACCCGCCTCCCCGACCTGCGTCTCGACGGCACCGAGCCCCCGAAGTGGCAGCGCAGCCTCAACTTCCGCGGCCTGACCCGCCTGGACGTCGCTTTCACCCCGCCCACGGAGGAGGCCGACGGCACGCGGGCCGCGCCGACCGACCGTTCACCGAACACCCTCGACGACACGGCCCACGCCGGCGAGTGCCCCTTCCGCCCGGAGCCGAGAGACGCTCAGGGCGTGTGACTTGACCGAGTGCTGCGCCCTTGTCACCCGAGACGAGGGCGTGAGCGCGGTCGGCGAGTCGGACCAGCGAGAGCGTGGCGCTCGTCTTCGGAAGGACAACAGCCCCTGAGGCCTGGTCAGCGACCGCCGCCGGCGTCCCCGCGGAATGCCCCGGCCACCACCGGGACCAACTGCCGTTCGATCTGCTCGGCGGACATGGTGGCCAGCTCGGCGCCGATGGGTGCCAGGGCGAGCCAGTTCAGCAGGCCGGCCGCGCATCGCGTACGGAAGATCAGTTCCTGCTCGTCGACTCCGGGAATGTGGGGCGTCAGCACCCGGAGGACGTCCAGGCGACTCTGGACGAACTTGCCGGTCAGCCGCTCCCAGCCCTGGGGCGGATCGATGCCGACGCGCGCCACGGTCCGCATCACGGCCAGGTCCTGTCCACCGGCCGCGAGCGCGCGCACCATCGGCCCGGCGAACGCCGCCGCCACCTCCTGGAGGGTCGGCGCGGAGCCGAGGGAATCGACGGCCTGCATCTGCGCGTCCAGGTACCGCTCCAAGGCGTGCTCGATCGCCGCGTCGCACAGCGCCTTCAGCGAACCGAAGTGGTAACTCACCGCAGCGACGTTGGCTCCGGCGCGCTCCGTGATCTCGCGGAGTGTCAAGCCGTCCTGGCCTCGCTGTGCGAGCAACTCCAGGGCGGCAGCCTGCAGACTGTCCCGCGTGCGCTGACCGGCCTCTCGGCGCAGGTCCGTTTTCTCCACCCTGGTCATGGCATGTACTCAAGCAGTTGCTTGAGTACATTGTCAAACAGTCGCGGCACGGATCGACGCCGAACGCGAGCGGGTCCGGTCCCGGCGTGAGCGGGCCGCCCGGGTGTCGTCGTGCGCCTCCAAGGCTGTGCGAGCACACAATCCAAACAGTGGCTTGACAGGTTGCGGCGCCGTTCATAAAGTCAAGCGAGCATTTGATTTACTAAGAGCTCCCGAGGGGCCGAGCCGTTGCGACGGGTCTCGGATCGCACGGGCATATCTGGAGGAAACGACATGAAGCTGCTCAGCCGGAAGTCGATCACCGCCGCGACCGCGGTAGCTGTCCTGGGTGGTCTTTCCATCGCCGCGATGCCGTCACAGGCCGCAAGCACCGTCCCCGACAAGGCGGCCGCTCAGAGCGGTACGGCGGTCCCGGACCTGACTCTCCGTCAACTGGCGAAGCTGCCGCTCACCGACCGCCACCTGACCAAGCACGAGCGGCAGAACCTCGCCGTCGTCCTGCGCGACTACTACGTTGCGGAGGGCAGCCACATCGACGTCCCGACGTTCGTCAACAGCTTCACCAAGGATGGCGTCTTCAACGACATGGTCGCCGGCCAGGCTTACCGGGGGGAGGCGCTCGGCAGCGTCCTGCCCTACATGAAGGGCCTCTTCTCCGACGTCCACCGTGACCTCAAGCGCATCACCGTGAACGGCGACACCATCAGCATCGAGCTGTCGATCCAGGGCACGTTCGACGGGCAACTCCAGGCGCCTACGGGCGGCTTCGTCAAGGGGAACGGCCACAAGGTCGACGCGCCGACCGCCGACTTCTGGTACCTGAAGAACGGCAAGGTCACGACGTTCAACTGCTTCGTCGGGTACTCGAAGATGTACTCCGACATGGGCGTGAACTTCGACTGGGCCTCGGCGGTCAACAAGCACTGAGGCGTTCTCCGGCGGGTGATGCGCGGGCGCCACCGGCCGCGCACCACCCGCCCGCCCATGACGGGGCCAGCGGTGAGGGCACCGACATGCTGCGCGCGCTGTCCACCCGCTGACGACCGCGAATGACGACCGCGAACAGGCAGTCCTGCGGGGCGAGTTCGACCGCGTGGGCGACCTCCCCGTCCGCAGACTGCCCAACCCCACCAAGGCAACGCCGACTTGATGGCGCGACCAACCACAGAGGAGTACACCGGCATGACCACCCGGCTCGGAATCGGTCTCCCGCAGAATCGGCAGTACGACCTCGGCCAGGACGTGCCCGACGTGGCACGCGCCGCCGAGGGCATCGGATACGACAGCGTCTGGGTGTACGAGCGCGCCCTGTTCCCGGAACCCCAGACCCAGCCGTTGTACGGCGTCCCCGGCCTGCCCTGGCCCGACGCGTACCGGGGTGTGGCCGAGCCGCTGGTCACGCTGACCCTCGCGGCGGCGGCCACCGAACGGGTCGAACTGGGCACCGCCGTGCTGGTCGCCCCGCTGCACATCCCCTTCCAACTCGCCAAGTTCCTGGCCACGTTGGACGCGGCGAGCGGCGGCCGGGTGGTCGCGGGCCTCGGCAGCGGCTGGTCCCTCGACGAGTACGCGGCCGCCGGGGTCCGCCCGTTCGAGGAGCGCGGCAAGGTCATGGACGAGGTGTTCGAGGTGTGCCGGGCGGTGTGGGGACCGGACCCGGTGGTCTACGAGGACGGCCGGATCACGAGGATCACCTCGGCCGTGGTCGGCCCGAAGCCGGCCCGGCCGATCCCGATCCTGGTACCGGCCAACACCCCACGGGCCATGCGCCGGCTCGTCGACCACGCCGACGGCTGGCTGCCGTACGCCGACGGCCCCGCCCAAGTGGCCGAGAGCCGACGCCAGTTGCAGGACCTCGCCGCCGAGCGGGGCCGCACCCGGCCGCTGCGGACGGTCGTACGAGTGAACCCGGACTACACCGCCAAGCGGTACGAAGGCCCGGACCGCCGGCCCTTCCAGGGCGACGTCGAACAGATCGTCACCGATCTGATGGCCTACGCCGAGATCGGCCTCGACGAGTTCCTGGTCGACCTCTCGTGGGCCGCGCGGGACGCGCAGGAACTGAAGGACGTGGCCGCGGAGGTGTATTCGACGGCTCGTGCGGCCGGCTTCTGAAGTCGGCGCGCGGCGCGGGTAAGCCTGGGAAAACACGGGCCACGGAACCTGGCCCGCGTCGCCCGCCCCGGACGCGTCCGCACCGCGCTGACCCTGCTGATCGCCCGCCGCACCAGGCAAGCGGTTTCAGGGGCGTGGGGTGTCCGGTCGTATGGCTGGTGGCGGGTGCTGTGGGGGCCGGGACCAGCTGGCGAGCAGCTTCAGGCGGTCCGCGGAGGGGGAGCCCGGTTCGGCGGTGGAGACGCCCAGGGTCTGCTCGGGGTCGTCGGCGGGGGAGAAGGCCTCGTAGCCCAGGACGAGTTCGCCGACGACGGGATGGTGGTAGCGCTTGGTGCCGTGGGTGCGCTGGAACACGTCGTGGTCGGCCCACCAGTGGCGGAAGTCCGCGTCCTGGACGGAGAGTTCGCCGACGAGCTCGGCCAGGGCGGGGTCGTGCGGGTGACGTCCCGCGTACAGGCGGAGTGAGGCGACGATGCCGCGGGCGGAGCCTTCCCAGTCGGCGTACAGAGTGCGGAAGTGGTCGTCGAGGAAGACCAGGCGGGCCATGTTGCGGCTGCGGACGGGTAGCGCCTCGAAGTCCGTGTACAGGGCGCGGGCGAGGTCGTTGGCGGCCAGGACGTCCATGCGGCGGCCGTAGACGAGGGCGGGGACGTCGGTGAGGCTGTCGAGGAGCAGGCGCAGACCGGGGCGGACACGCTGCGGGGGCAGCGGGCGGGGACGCGTGCGGGTCGGTCTGGCGACTCGGAACAGGTGGGCGCGCTCCAGGTCGTCGAGGCGCAGGGCGCGGGCGATCGCGTCCAGGACGGACGCGGAGACGTTGAGGTGGCGGCCACGCTCCAGGCGGACGTAGTAGTCGACGCTGACGCCTGCGAGCTGGGCGACCTCCTCACGCCGTAGGCCCGGAACGCGGCGGGTGCCGGGCTGGGGTGGCAGGCCCGCCTCCTCCGGGGTGATCTTCGCGCGGCGCGAGCGGAGAAAGTCCCGCAACTCGCTGTTCGGTTCCTGGGCCATGTCTCCACCGTAGACCGGTGACCTGGGGAGCAGCCGCTCCAGAGGGGGTCTGCTGGACCCCCGGTCGGAGCGGGTCTCCCACCCCGGCCGCGAGCGGTGCTCGTCTGGTGGAAGGCATGTAAGCCCGCACCTGGAGGTACCTCTCATGAAGCGCAGGATTCTCGGCGGCACCGGCATGTCGGTGAGTGAGTACGCACTCGGCACGATGATGTTCGGCGCGATGGGCAACACCGACCACGACGAGTCGGTCCGCATGATCCACACGGCACTGGACGCCGGGATCAACCTCGTCGACACCGCCGACGTGTACTCCGGCGGCGAGTCGGAGGTGATCGTCGGCAAGGCGCTGAAGGGCCGCCGCGACGACATCGTCCTGGCCACCAAATTCGGGCTGGCGATGGGGGAGGACCCCAATCGGGGCGGCGGCTCGGCCCGCTGGATCCGGCGCGCGGTGGAGGACAGCCTGCGCCGGCTGGACACCGACCACATCGACCTCTACCAGATGCACCGCCCGGACCCGCACACCGACATCGACGAGACCCTCGGCGCCCTGTCGGACCTGGTCCGGGCCGGGAAGATCCGTGCTGTCGGCGGCTCGTTCTTCTCCCCCGAGGAGATCGTCGAGGCCCAGTGGACGGCCGAGCGGCGCGGCCACCACAGGTTCCGCACCGAGCAGCCGCCCTACTCGATCCTCACCCGCGGTGTGGAGAGCCGGGTGCTGCCCACCGCCCAGCGCTACGGCATGGGCGTGCTGACCTTCGGCCCGCTCAACTCCGGCTGGCTCTCGGGCCGTTCGGATCCCACCGCCGGACACCGCAGCGCCGGCGCGGGGGCGAAGATGTTCGACCTCACCCAGCCGGGCGTCCGGGCCAAGGCCGACGCCGTGCGCGAACTGACCGCTCTGGCCACCGAGGCCGGCCTGCCGCTGCCGCATCTGGCCACCGCTTTCGTCCGCACCCATCCGGCGGTCACCGCGGTACTCATCGGCCCGCGCCGCCCGGAACAACTGACCGACCTGCTCGCCTCGGCCGACGTGGAACTCGGCGACGACATCCTCGACCGCATCGACGAGATCGTCCCGCCCGGCGTCGACGAGAATCCCGGCGACTTCTACATCGACCCCACCCCGCCGATCACCGACAAACGCCTGCGCCGCCGCTGAAGCACACCCGCGTCCATGGCCGGAATTCCGTCGGCCGCCTCGCCCGAGCCGCATGCCTTTGTGAATGCCTGAGGCTTTGCCCGTGCGGGCCCCGCACGTTCGGACAGCCGTAACGGTGAATTCTGTCCCGATGTCGATTTCGGTGAAAGCCGGATTCAACACGCTCAACATTCCCGTGTCCTGTCCGGCATCCCGTGGTGAATCGGCGTGGATCGGCGTGGATCAGCGTGAATTGGAGTGTTCGGAATCGCAGGGGGTGTAAACCGAATTCGGCGAGTGCTTCGACGCCTTCCTTCGCGCCCTGCTGGACATCGTGTCCGGCGGGCAATCTGGCGGAAGCCGGCCGTTCGTACGGAAACCGGCGAACTCGCGAGCCCCGCCCGCCATTTGGAGGTACACGGTGTCCCCAGCGCCGAGCATCGGCGTCCTCGCCACCGGCACGTGCTTACCCGAGCGCATCCTGACCAACGACGAGGTCGCCGAGGCGGCCGGCGTCGACCCCGACTGGATCGTCCAGCGCACCGGCGTACTGCGCCGACACGTCGCGGAGCCCGAGCAGGCCGCCTCCGATCTCGCCGCCGAAGCCGTGCGGAAGGCGCTCATCGCCGCCGGTCTCCCGGCGTCCGCGCTCGGTCTCCTCGTCCTCGCCACCTCCACCCCCGACGAGTTGGGACCGTCGACCGCGTGCCGGGTCCAGGCCCTCGTGGGCGCGGACCAGGCGGTCGCCTTCGACGTGGCGGCGGCCTGCTCCGGCTGGCTGTTCGCCGCCCGTGTCGCCCATGACTGGCTGCGCGCCGGTACCGGCGAACGCTATGCCGCCGTGGTCGGCGTCGAGGTCTACTCCCGGTTCGTCGACCCGGCCGACCGGGCCACGGCGGTGCTGTTCGCCGACGGCGCGGCGGCGACGATCCTCGGGCCCGTTCCGGGAGGGACGGGGTTCGCCTCGATCCGGCTGGGGTCGGACGGCACCGCGGCGGGCGACGTCCTCATCCCGGCCGGCGGCAGCCGACTGCCCGCCTCCCCGCAGACCCTCGCCGACCGGCGGCACAAGGTCCACATGGACGGAAAGGCCGTACGGGACTTCATCCTGCGGATCTTCCCCGAGGTCCTCGGCGACGCCCTGGACCGCAACGGCCTGCGCCTGGCGGACGTCGACCTGCTGATCTCCCACCAGCCCAACCCCCTCCTCCTACGGCGTGCCGCGGCCGACGCCGGAGTGCCCGCGGACCGGGTGGTGATCGTCGGGCACGAGGTCGGCAACATCGGCGCGGCCTCCATCCCGTACGCCCTGGCGAGCGCGGACCGGGACGGACGCCTGCGCGTCGGTAGTCGCGTGCTCGTCACCGCGTTCGGCGCCGGTCTGACCTGGGGGAGCACGGTCCTCACCTGGACCAGGGCGCAGCGGCACGGCGCGGTCCCCGCACCCCGAACCGCAGCGCCTCGCACCGAAGTGCCTCGCACCGAACTCCCCGGCACCGAACTCCCTCGTACCGAAGCCCCTCGCACCGCGAACCCTCGCACCGCGAACCCCCGCACCGAAGGAGCCCAGTTGTGACCGAGCCCCTCTCGTCCGCCGTCGCCGACTCCGCCGACCCCGCAGCTCTCGGTGCCCTCGCCTCCCTCTTCCGTCTCGACGGCGCCCGCGTCCTGGTGACCGGTGCCTCGCGCGGTATCGGCCGTGCCATCGCGGTCGCCTGCGCGGAGGCCGGGGCGGATGTCGCGCTGGCGGCCCGTAGCGGCGAGGCGTTGCACGACGCCGAGCAGGAGGTGCGCAAGCTCGGGCGCCAGACCGTGATCACGTGCGGTGACCTCGCCGACTCCGGGACGGCCGCCCGCCTCGTCGACGAGGCGGCCGCCGGACTGGGCGGACTCGACATCCTCATCCACAACGCGAGTGTCTTCCCGGCCGACGACACCGGTACGTCATATCTCGTCCCCTTCGCCGAGAGCGGCTCCGCCGAGTGGGACCCGCTGCTCGCCGTCAACATCGGAGCCACCGTCGACCTGTGCCGCGCCGCCCACCCTCACCTGGCCGCCTCCCCGAAGGCGGCCGTCGTCCTGGTGTCGTCCGTGGCCGGACTCATCGCCACACCGGCGATGGAGGCCTACGCCGTCACCAAGGCCGCCCAACTCTCCCTGATGCGCTCGCTGTCCGTCGGCTGGGCCCGGCAGGGCATCCGGGTCAACGCCCTGTGCCCCGGCTGGGTGCGCACCGACATGACCGAGCCGATGCAACAGCACGCACCCCTCTCGGACTGGCTCATGAGCCATGTACCGCAAGGCAGGTGGCTGACGTCCACGGAAGTCGCCGCCGCCGCGCTCTTCCTGGCCGCGCCCGCGGCCTCGTCCGTCACCGGACACGCCCTGGTCTGCGACGGCGGGGTGTCCGTCCCGGACGGTGGCCTCGCCGGCATCCCCAAGCCGGCCTCGCCCTTCGCGGCCTGAACCACGTATGCGCCCCGTCCCACACAGCCCCAACCGCCAGAGCAGGAGCGACAGATGACGGATCAGACGCACAGCCCGGAGACGAACGACGACGAGTCCCTCCACCAGGACGCCGCGGCCCTCCATCAGTGGGTGGTGGGCGAGTCCTTCCAACACGCCAGTGTCCAGCCGGACTTCACCACGGCGGCCCAACTCCGCGACCGCCTGCGTAGCCAACCCCCCGACCAGGAACGTCCGTTGCGCATCCGGCCCGGACTCGGGGTCGACGACACCGAGTGGAGCGACCTGACCTCCGAACTGCTCAAGGCCTACGGCGCGGCCGTACTCCCCGAGGGCCGGCCGCCGAACGCCGTGCCCCGGCACAGCGTCCTCAAGCACAGCCGCGACAACGTCCTCATCGGCGACGCACATGTCGAAGGCGACGCGTTCCAGGCGCAGTTGGCCGTCGTCAACGACACCGAGATGCTCAGGGACCACACCGCCGACCAGCAGCACGTACCCGGCATGCTCCTCATCGAGGCGTCGATCCAGCTCGTCACCTGGGCGGTGTCGGAGATCTGGCTCCCACCCGCCGGTCGTCCCCCCTACTACGCCGTGATGCACGCCAGCGCTTTCGAGTTCAGCCGGTTCGTGTTCCCGCTGCCCACCCTCCTCACGGGCACGTTCACCCGCACCGGTCCGGCCGAGGACGACAAGATCCCCCTGAGCGCCGAGGTGCGGGTGCGACAGGCCGGCCAGGACTGCAGCCGGGTCCGTATCGACCTGCACGCCTTCCGGCCCGCCCTCGTCTTCGCCATCGAGGACGGCCAGGCCCGGCGCACCCTGCTGCGCGCCGCCCCCGCCGCATGACCGCCGACCAGGCGGCCACCGAGGCCGCGCACCCGCTCCGGCGACTCCTGCACGGCGACACCCGACCGGACGTCGACGCCCTGGACGGCCTGCTCGACACCCCGCCGTTCAAACGGTCCGCACCGCCCTGCGGCCCCGAACGCCACGCCCGGACCTACGACCGGATGCGCGCTCTGGGGGAGTGGGTGGGCGGAGCGAACGCGCTCCAGTACGACCCAGCCCGGCTCCTCGCCGTACTGGAATGGTCCGCCACCGTCGACCCACCCCTCTTCCTCGCCGGCACCGTGCAGTACGCGGTGTGCGTCGCGGCCATGACCGAACTCGGCAGGCCCGGCCCCTACTTGGACCCGCTGATCGACGAGGTCGACCGGCACGAGACCTTCGGCTCCATCATGATCACCGAGGTCGGCCGCGGCAACAGCCACCTCGCCACCCGCACCGAGGCCCGATTCGACCCCGCCACAAGGGAGTTCACCTTACGGACGCCCGACCCCGCCGCGGCCAAGTTCATGTCCCACGTCGCCGGCACGGGCCGCGCCCACCTGGCCATCGTCTACGCCCGCCTCCTCCTCGCCGGCCAGGAGCACGGGGTGTTCCCCTTCGCGGTCCGCATCCGCGACGCCGACCGGATCACGGACGGCATCCACATCACCGAACTCCCCGAGACCACCTCGGTCCCGCTGAACTACGCCCTCGTCACCTTCGACAACACCCGTGTCCCCTACGACGGTTGGCTCCGCGACGACGCCTCCATCGCGCCCGACGGCGAGTTCTCCGACCCCCTCGGCGACCCGGACCGACGCCTGATGCGCTCCCTCTCGGTCTCCTCCAACGCCTCCACCGGCGCCGCGGCCGCCCTCACCGCGGCGGCCCGCGCCGCCGTCACCATCGGCATCCGCCACAGCCAACACCGCCTGACCATGGGCCGGTTGCGCACCGACCTCCCCGTCCTGAACTACCGCACCCAACAAGACGCCCTCTACGGCGTCCTCGCCGAGGTGTACGCGTGCAGCTTCCTCGTCACCCGGATCAAGGCACAGTACCTACGGCAGCGCAGCGCCCCCACGGACCTCTCCGCGGCGCACCGCCCGGTGTGGGCACCCTGGGCCTCGGTCAGCCGCGAACAGGCCCTGACCAAGGTCGCCGCGACCCGCATCCTCCAGAACGCGGCCGGTGTCTGCCGCGAACGCGCGGGCGCCCAGGGCCTGTTGACCGTGAACCGGCTCCTTGAGTACGAGGGCCTGGCGCAGGTGTACCAGGCCGCCGCGGGCGACAACCTCCTCATCCTGCTGGACGCGGGAAAGCAGCTCGTCGAGGACCTCACGCACACCGTCCCGGTCCCGACGGCGGTGGGCGATCTGGTGTCCCCTGGTGGGTCGTTGGCGCTGGCGCTCCTCCGGGAACGCGGCCTCCTCGCCGAGCTGCGCGGCCGTCTCGAAGGCGTCCCCGTGGAGGAGAAGACCGCCTTCGAGACCTGGAACCCCCTGCTCCCGGACCTCGTCACACTCGCCGACGCGCACCAACAGCGCCTGCTGCTGGAGGCGTTCGCGGCGGCGGTCGCCGAGGCCGGGTCCACCCCCGACGACACCGGACAGGCACCCCACCTCCCGGCGCTGCACGCCCTCCACACCCTCTACGCCATGAAGTCGCTGGAACAGACGCTGAGTTGGCACCTGGAGAACGGATCACTCACCTCCTCGGAGGCCCTCCGTGTCCACCGGGAACGCGACCGGGCCCTGGACGCCGTACACGCTCATCTCGCCGTCCTCCTAGACGGATGCGCGCCGCCGGACGCGCGGTTGAGGGCTCCGATGGCCGAACAGGACGTCGTGGCGGCCCTGTTCGCGAGCGCCGGGCCGACAGCGTGACCGCCGCCGCGGTGATCACCGGCCTGGGGGCCGCCCTGCCACCCGACCGGATCACCAACGAACAACTGGTACGCGAAGGCCTGGACACCTCGGACGCATGGATCCGGGGCCGTACCGGAATCCACAGCCGCCATCGCGTCCGCCCGGGCACCGCGACCGGCGATCTGGCGGAGGCGGCCGGGCGCGGCGCACTGGAGTCGGCCGGCGCGCACGACGCCGGTCTGCTGATTCTCGCGACCACCACTCCCGACCGCCGATGCCCGGCCACAGCACCGGAGTTGGCCGCACGCCTCGGCATGACCGGCACTCCGGCGTTCGACCTCGCGGCCGTCTGCTCGGGCTTCGTCTACGCGGCCGCCGTCGCCTCGGCGGTGCTGACGGCGGGCGTGTATGACAGCGTGCTGCTCGTCGCGGCCGAGACGTACTCGACGATCGTGGACCCGCGCGACCGGGAGACCGCCGTCATCTTCGGCGACGGCGCGGGCGCCGCGTACCTGACGCGAGGGCGCCGAGGTGACCCCGGAGCCCTGGTCGACTTCGACCTCGGCAGCGACGGCACGGGCAGCGACCTCATCACGATCCCCGCGGGCGGCTCGAGTTCGCCGTACACCGACGAACTGCCGCGCCAGGAACGCTACTTCCGCATGCGCGGTCGGGAGGTGTACGCCCGAGCCGTACGGCAGATGGCCGCCTCCTCGCGCACGGTCCTCGACCGGGCCGGCTGGTCCACCGACTCCGTCGCCGCCTTCGTCGCGCACCAGGCGAACCAGCGCATCCTCGACTCCGTGGCCGACCGGCTGGGCATCCCGCCGGCCCGCTGTCACGGAAACCTGCGCGAGGTCGGCAACACCGCGGCGGCCTCCCTTCCCCTCGCCCTCGCCGACACCGCCGCCCGCGGCGCGGTGCCACCGGGCGCCCGCACCCTGCTCACCGCCTTCGGCGGCGGCCTGACCTGGGGCTCCATTGCCATGACGTGGCCCGAGGCGAAACCCGTACGGCACACACCCCGACCCCGCCCCACACACAAGGAGAGCGATTCATGTCTGCCGTCTACGACCACCTCGTGACCACACTGAGCGGCAAGTTCGAGGTGCCCGCCAACATGGTCCGACCGGACATCTCCTACGACGACCTCGGCCTCGACTCCCTCGCCGTGATGGAGCTGTTCCTGACCCTCCAGGAGGAGTGGGCGGTACCGCTGGAGGACTCCGAGGCGGTGGGCACCCTCACCGTGCGGGAGACCGTCGACCTCGTCGAAAAGCTGAAGGCGGAGTCGTCGTGACAGCCGTCGGCGGCAGGCCGGAAGTGGCGGTGACCGGGATCGGTCTGGTCACTCCGGCGGGCATCGGGCGCGAACGGACCTGGGAACGCGTCTGCTCGGGCCGCCCCACGGCCACGGACGACCCGGAACTGGAAGGCCTGCCCAGCGGTTTCTCCTGCCGTGTCCCCGACTTCGACCCGGCCGCCCTGGTGCCGGGAGTCCAGCACTGGCGCGTCGACCGCTACACGCTTCTCGCCCTCGCGGCGGCGCGGGAGGCGGTCGCCGACGCCGGTCTTGCGCCGGAGACGTGGGACGGCGACCGGGTCGCCGTGGTCATGGGCTCGGCCGCCGGCGGTATCGCCACCCTCGAAGCCCAGCAGGACCGGTTACGGGAACGGGGGCCAAGCCTGGTGTCCCCGCTCACGCTGCCTATGTTTCTGCCCAACATGGCGGCCGGCCACATAGCCGTCGACCTGCATATCCGCGGGCCGAACATGCACACAAGCACGGCCTGCGCCTCGGGTGCCACGGCGATCGGCATCGCCGTGGACCTGCTCCGCTCGGACGCCTGCGACATCGCGCTGGCCGGCGGCGCCGACGCCATGGTGACCCGGTTCTGTGCCGCCGCCTTCGCCCGCATGGGAGCCCTCTCCCGACGGGCCGAGGACCCGGCGGCGGCCTCCCGCCCCTTCGACACGGACCGCGACGGATTCGTCCTGGCCGAAGGCGCGGGCGTCCTCGTCCTCGAACGCACCCCCGACGCCACCGCCCGCCGCGTCCGTCGCTACGCCACCCTCGCGGGCCACGGCGCGTCCGCCGACGCCCACCACCAGACGGCACCCCACCCGCGGGGAGCGGGCGCCGAACTCGCGCTGCGGCGTGCGCTGTCGGACGCCGACGCGTCACCCGCAGACGTCGACCATGTCAACGCCCATGGAACCAGCACCCAGTTGAACGACCGGGTCGAAGGAGCCCTGATCGAACGGCTGTTGACCGGCCGCCCGTCCGTGACCGGGACGAAAGGCGTCACCGGCCACCCGATGGGCGCCGCCGGAGCGATCGAGGCCGCACTCACCGCCCTGACCGTGTTCCACGAGATCACGCCACCCATCGCCAACCTCCAACGCCCGCTCGACGAGGCCGAGTTGGACTTGGTGAGCGACACGGCCAGAAACGGCAAGGTCTCCCTGGCGCTCAGTGACTCGTTCGGCTTCGGCGGACAGAACGCGGTGCTGGCTTTCCGGCCCGCCTGAGCGGGCGGGTTCGGCGTAGCACATGTCGAACGGATCAATCACCGTGGTCACGCCTCTCGATGAGCTGGAAATAGTGGGCCGGGAATCGAGGAAAGGATAATGATCGATATCTTTTGGGCGGGCCGAGGCGCGGCGCCTTACCGCCGAACGGGTCGTCCCGTTCTTCGGTCGATGCGTCCGTGCGCTGGACCATGCGCCCCACCAGGGGTGATGTGATACCGGAACGCGGACGGACGACCCGGCTCGCCCGACAGGAGACGCGGATGGCGCGAACGCGCATTCCCAATGTCCGGCTGCGCGCGCTGATCGAGGAGACGGAGTGGACCCAGGGCGGCCTGGCGCGGGCGGTGAACGCCGTGGCGGCCGAGACGGGGACGGTCCTGCGGTACGACCGGACCACGGTGGCCCACTGGCTGACGGGCAGCCACCCCATGCCACGGGTGCAGCCGCTGGCCTGCGAGGCACTCAGTCGGCGCTGCGGTCGGGTCGTCACGGCCGAGGAGGCGGGTTTCGCGGGCCAAGATCCGGTTGTCCCAGCGCAGTTGGCACCTCCGGACGCCAATGACCTTGTCGCTCTGCTGCACGAGTTGTCCGGCCCGATCACCTACCGGCCCGCGCGGCCCCGCCCCGCGAGCCGCGCGTCGAGTACGGCGGCGGCGGTGGTGGTGGTCGGGGCGGCGAGGGTACCGGGCACAAGGAACTCGGCGGCGTTGTTCTTCACCCGGATCCTTCAGGCGCAGGGCGGCGGCTTCGCCCGCGGCACCCTGCGCACCTACCTGGCCGAGGCGGTCGCCGGTCAACTGCGCGGAGCGCGGAGCGAGTTACGGCGCGAGCGGCATGCCGAGGCGTCACAACTCGCTCTCGTCCTGGGCCGTATGTACGCGGACGACCTGCGCAACGGTGAGGCCCAGCGCTGCTATCTGGCGGCACGGGAACTGGCGGTGACCGCCGGGAACCGGGAGTTGACCGTGATCGCCCTGCGGACCCTGAGCGTCCAGGCGCATGGCCTGGGACATCTGCGGATCGCCGACGAGATCGCCCGCGCCGCTGTCAGCACCGCGCGTGACGCACCTCGTGCGGTACGGGCCTTCGCCCAGGCCCAGTTGGCGGTCACGGCCGCGAGTCGCGGCGAGCGCGAGGACGCGTTGCGCGCACTCTCCGAGGCCGAGGGCGGCGTAGGCCCGGAGGAGTCGGGGCGGCACCCGTTCGAGTCCTACGCGCGTGCCGACTTCGAGTTCCAGAGGGGCGAGGCGCTGATGGCGCTCCGCGAGCCCGCGGAGGCGGTACCCGCCTTCGAGTACGCGCTGGCCGCCCGCGCCCCGGATGACCGGCGGGGCGCCGCACTGACCCGGCTGCGGCTGGCGGACGTACTCCTGCCGCTGGGACGCGTGGACGAAACGCGCGCCCTGGAACGGGAGTTGAGGGAGGACGCGGAGGGGTTGCGGTCGGCGGCGGTCACGCGGCGGAAGCAGGAACTGCGGCGGTCGCTGTCGCGGTTCAGCGGGGGCCGGAGCGCCGTATAGCGGGCGGCGGTTGGGAGGGGGCACGCGCCACCTGCCGGGCCTCACAGTGCGACAGCAACTGCCCCCACGGCGACCGTCGTTGCCCCGATGACAAGGGCTAGGACGCTGAAGACGATCTCCGATGTGCGGGAACGGTGTTCCGACGCGAGGTCCAGGGTGAAGAGGGCCGGGTTCTCGGGCGTGTAGTGGACCGTGATGTCGCGGCCGAATGAATTCGTCGGGTCCGGCAGTCCGTCGGGGCAGTAGGCGGTGACGGCTGCGCCCTCGTGGGTGGTGAAGGTGATGACCGGCGTGTGGCCGGTGGAGGTGGAGCCCTCGTTGTCGGTGCTGGTGTCCGTGAGGACGGCGACGACACGGCCCTGGACGGGGGGCCGGGAGGCCAACGCGTCGATACGGCGGCTTGCCTCGCGTGCGCTCTGGGGCAGGTAGAAGGTGACGGAGGCGGTCCAGGGCACGCCGAAGCCGAGCAGGGCCCAGGGCCAACCCCAGTCGACCGCGGCGAGGACCACCAGACCGACGTAGAGGAGGAAGACCGCGAAGTCGGGCCAGGCGCGACCGTGCCGGTTCGCCGAGAGGTCGGTGGTGAAGCGGTAGGCGTGCGGTCTGCCGCGCCGGTAGCGGATGCCGATCTCGCGGCCCGTCCAGGCCGCGGTGATCCGGTCGCCGTGACCGGCGTCGTTCGTCACGGTCAACTCCTGCCCGGTGGACGGGTCCTGGAAGGAGACGACCACGGGTATCCCGTCCTGCTGGGAGCTTCCGTGCCGGGGTTCCCGTACCCGCTCGATCCGGCCCATCACCCGGACCGCGCGCTGGGCCCGAGTCACCCCGGCCAGCGACAGGCCGTAGCCGAGCAGCGCCCACGTGCCGAACACCGCGCACCACAGCACCAGGTACTCGTGCCAGCTCATGTCTCTTTCTCCTATTTGCGATGGGGCACCTGCCGAGTACGCCGATGCCGGTCCGGAGCGGTGCTGTCAGCGGGCCGGGGTGCGCCGTACCACCTCGCCCTCGCCGTTCGCCTCCAGCGAGGCCGTGCCGTCGGAGCCGGTCACGCCGACGCGGATGGTGACGGTGCCGGTGAGGCGGTCGGTGGTGATCTGCCAGGTCTGCGGGGAACGGATGCCGAGGGAGGACCTGGCCTCCTCGACCAGCGCGGGGAAACGCTCGTACGGGACGGAACCCGGGTCGAAGTCCGGGGCTTGCGAACCGGTGGGGGCGAACACGACCGACAGCAGGCGTTCTTGGACGACGACGGTGAGCGCTTGGCCGGTGTCCTTGCTCTTGCCCTTGGTCAACGAGTCGATGGCACGGCGTAGTTCGCCCTTGTCGAGGAAGGACTGGCCGGTGCCGAGAGTGACCGTGCCGGACGCCGACGACACGACCGTGGTCGACGATGTGGAGGAGGTGGAGGAGACGGAGGGCTCGGCGTAGGAGGGCGGCTGCACGGAGTTGTCCTTGTCGAACAGGTCGGCGCGGAACACCAGGATCACACCGGCCGCGGCGAGCAGGAGCGCGAGCAGCGTGACGAGGCCCACGGCACAGCCCGCGGACGGTTCGCTCACGACGGCCGGTCCCGGCGCCGGGTCGAGACGGGCACCGGCCGCCCGCTCCTCCCACTCCGGTGTCGGCCGCTTCACGATCCGCACCCGCCGCAGCCGGTCCGGCGGGTACTGGACCACCACGACGCCGCCGGGGCGGTAGTCGGGCAGGTCGGCGAGGTTGATGTGCTGCGTGAACTGGACGCGGTACGCCGGTATGTCGTCGTCCGGGGCGACCGTGACGTCGAAGCGGACCGCCACGTCGCTCGTCGCCTCGCCCCCGACGGCCTCCAGGCTCTCGATCCGCGCGATAGCCGTAAGGGGCGGGATCGCCGCCTGGCGGGCACGTCTTGGCACACCGGCGAGGAAGAAGAGCAGGCCGTAGACCGCGGGCAGGCCCACGCCCGTGACGCACAGCGGCACGCTCTCGATGACGCAGCCGACGACGAAAGCGGCCGACGACGCGCCGATCACACCGCCCGTCAGAACCCCTCGGGCGAGGGCGACAGGAGTGTTGCGCGTGGGCGGCGGTGCGCCCTTGGTGATCGTCACACGGGCGATTGTGCCGGGCCCGGGTGATCGCCAGTAGGCGTGGAAGGTATCGATACCGGCACGTATGCGGCACCGTACCGGCATGCACTCGGCACCCTTCCGCCGCTTCTGCCGTATCCACCACTCGGCCGTCGAGCGCGGAGCCCTTTTCCGGCCCGTTCGTGGTGCTCACCGGTGCGCATCTTGCATGCTGGGAACGGGAGTTGAGTTCGTCCGTGATCCGGGAAGGGGGCGTTCGTGAGGAACGGGTCAGGTAAGCGGCCCCGCCGTGTCGCTGTCGTCGGAGTGGGCATCCTCGGAGCCTGCGTGGGCTGGAACCTGGCCCGGCGCGGTGCCGAAGTGGTCCTCGTCGACGCCGGTCGGCCGGGCGAGGGCGTCACCAACTGGTCCTTCTCGTGGGCCAACGCCAGCAACAAGACCGTGAGCAGGCCCTACTTCGACCTGAACGTCGCGGGCCTGGCAGCGCACCGAGAGCTCGCCGGGATCATCGGGCCGGACTCGTGGTGGTATCCGAGCGGCCATCTGCGCTGGACGGACGATCCCGTGGCGGAGGCGAAGTTCCTGAACACCGCCGAGCTGCTGGGCAGTTGGGGCTACCGGGTCGAGATGTCCACGGGGGCCGAGGTGCGCCGCCGCCTCGAACCCGCTCTCGCGCTGCCCGACGAGGTTCCCGTCATGCTCTACCCCGACGAGGCCTGGGTGCACGGACGTCGTCTCGTCGACCGCCTCGTCGGCCAAGTCGTCGCAGCGGGCGGAGAGTTACAGTCCGGCACCGAGGTGCGTGACATCGGGGCCGGTACCGACGGGAGCGTCCGGACCGTCGCCCTGTCCGACGGCAGCCGTCTCGACGTGGACATCGTCGTGAACGCGGCGGGCCCGCGCGCCTCCCACGTCGCCGGGCTCCTCGCACGGGACCTGCCGATGCGCCGGGAACCCGGCGTCGTCACCCGGATCGACTGTGCGCACGTCCCGATCGGCCGGGCCATGCACGCGCCGCACATCGAGATGCGCCCTGACGGAGACGCCTCGATGGTCCTCCACAGCCGCGAGATCGACGCACTCATCGACACGACCGACACGACCGACACCGGTGAAGAGGCGGCGGAACTCGCCCAGTTGCTCCACGAGTCGGCGCGGCAGGTCGTTCCGGAGCTTGCCGACTCCCGTATCGCACAGGCCCGGGTGGCCCACCGGCCCATCCCGGCCGACGGCTTCCCGTCAGTGGGAGCGGTGCCGTCCGTGCCGGGCTACTACGAGGCGGTCTCGCACAGCGGCATCACGCTCGGACCGGTGATCGGCCGGCTGCTCGCTGCCGAGATCCTCGACGGGGAGAGGGACGAATCGCTCGCGGACTTCCGGCCGGAGCGCTTCTCTCCATGACGGCGCGGGCAAGCGCCACCGGTGGCGCGAACGGGCGGGCGCGTCTGCGTCCGCCCGGTGCCGACGTGGCTCGTCGCGGTGGCTGTCTACGGCGTGCGACGGCGCAGGAGCCGCTCCCGTGTACGCCGGCGGTGGTCGTCGTCGGCATCGTCCACCGGCTTCCCGGGCGGGCCTGCTCGGCTGGGCTCGTAGGTCGGCGCCGTAGCGGCATCCACGTGAGTCGGCGGATACCGACGTGACTCGGCGCTGACGTTGACCGGCGGTGGCGATCCGGCATCAGCCGATGGACGGCGGGGGAGTGGCGGCGCCTCGTCGGCGACGGCGAGCCCCCTCGTCACTGCCGCCCGCCCTCGACACGTCCGTACCGGACGAGGAGTTGACGCCCAGTCAGCTGTCCCGGAG